>NZ_CAMLOV010000060.1 GCF_946481715.1 uncultured Mucilaginibacter sp.
GTTGCCGCCAAAAAGCTTATCGGTAAAGGCATCGGCCTGGTATATTAGGATGGTCATGGTAAATTGTGTATTACTTCCCGCTAAGATAACCGTAAGTAACCAATTCATCATTATCTGTAATGTGTTTTGTTATCCCATCAGCCAATAAAATCACCTTGTCGCTCACTTCGAGGATGTTGTAATACTGATGGTCGGTTACGATGATGCCTTTGCGTTTGGCACAGGCGCGTATCACCGGCTTAAACTCCTCTGCCTGGATGGGGGAGACGTGTGTAAATGGTTCATCCAGCAAAATGAAATCGGCACGGCTGTGGATGATCATCATCGTTTCCAGTTGCCGTAATTCCCCGCCCGAGAGTCCGTCTATGGTATTAGCTGCGTTGCGCTGATAGATGGGTAAAGCGGCGAACTCCGCCCATGATTGCGGATCTACCAGTACTTTAGCAAGTTTTTCCACCTTAATACCGGCGGGCATGTAACTGTGCTGCGGCAGGTAGGCTATGCGGTTGTTGTGGTAGCCTTTATGGATGTACTGCTCATCGATACTTACATACTTGTAACCGGCTTCCAACGTGCCGAAAATGATCTTCAGCAACGACGACTTGCCGCAGCCATTTCGCCCTAATAAACCAATTACCTCGCCTTGTGTGCAGTTTAGGTAAACGCTCTGTAATATCTTGCGGCCGTCAAACTCCAGTTGTACGCTGTCTACCTTTAAGGTTTTCATTTAATTAGCAGTAACAGTGTCAGCGTTATGAAATAAATGGCGAGGTCGATAGCGTAGGTGTACGAATACATCCGGCGAATACTGTACCCGGCATTTCGGTAAAACATATACACATTTTTAGCGGTGTAGCTTTGCAGGAAGGTGGTAGATGCGTAGCCCATCACTTTGAAGAATAACACAAATCCCGCCACTTTGGTGCCATAATAACCAATGAAGCCAAGGCAGGCAAGGGTAAATGCGCTGTTCCAAACAACGATGGGTTTGTAAAAATACCAGATGAGCTTACGGATATCAGTCATTTAATAGCTTGTGAGCAGGTAGACAAGCGCTAAACGCAATCCATAAATTGATATTGCCCAACATGCAGCAATTGGGCACAAAAAAACCTCCGCTTGTGAGGGGAGGCTCTATATTGCCGTTGGAGGTATTAACCCAGGTACGATTTCAGGATCTTGCTCCTTGATGTATGGCGCAAACGTTGCAGTGCCTTATCTTTTATCTGGCGTACTCGTTCGCGGGTTAAATTGAACTTTTCGCCAATTTCTTCCAGCGATAGCGGATGGTTGCTGCCCAAACCGAAGAACAATACGATGATCTCGCGTTCGCGTTCGGTAAGGGTAGATAGGGAGCGTTTTATTTCTTCGGATAGCGATTCGTTTATCAGTATTGAATCGGTGTTGGGTTCCTGATTTTCCAGTACATCCAGCAAAGTGTTTTCTTCGCCCTGCACAAATGGCGCATCCATACTTACATGGCGGCCGCTGTTGCTTAGCGTGTCAGATATCTTATCAACGGTAGTTTCCAGTATGTCGGCTAATTCTTCGGGAGATGGCTCGCGCTCGTACTCCTGCTCTAACTTGCTGAAAGCCTTGCTTATTTTGCTTAAACTGCCCACCTGGTTCAGCGGTAAACGCACGATACGGCTTTGCTCGGCAATGGCCTGCAGTATCGACTGGCGGATCCACCAAACTGCGTATGAAATGAATTTGAAACCCTTTGTTTCGTCGAAACGTTTGGCGGCTTTTATCAAGCCTAAATTGCCTTCGTTTATAAGGTCGCCAAGTGTAAGGCCTTGGTTTTGATATTGTTTAGCAACGGAAACCACAAAACGCAGGTTGGTTTTGGTCAATCTTTCTAATGCAGCCTGGTCGCCCTCGCGTATTTTTTGAGCTAAGATTACTTCTTCTTCGGCAGTGATCAAATCAACTTTACCAATTTCGTGCAGGTACTTGTCGAGGGATTGCGACTCACGATTGGTAATGGATTGCGTTATTTTGAGTTGTCTCATCTATTTAGTTAAACCTCGATTCTGTTTTTAGGATTGAACGTGCAAAGCTATTATTTTGTTTCTTAAAGTTAAAAAACCGCGTTGCTAAAATGCAATATTTATTCATATATTAAAAGCAATTTTAAAGTTTATCAAGGCTAAACATTTCTTTAACCTTAATGCCTTTCTCTGTTTGCTGTAAAGTACAGCACTCGTTTACCGGGTCGTGTTCCAGGTACAGTATGTATTCTTTTTCAAGTGCCTCATTCCAAAACACTTTGCGTTCTTCCAGCGTTTTCAGCGGGAACATATCATAAGCCATTACATAGGGCAGGGGCAAATGTCCCACCGAAGGCAGCAGATCGGCCATATAAAGTATCTTTTTGCCTTTGTAATTAATCAGCGGCAGCATCATGGCATCCGTGTGCCCGTAGGCAAGGCGGATGCTGATGTCATCTGTAAAACTGGCGCCATCCACGGCATCTATAAACTGTAGTTGCCCGCTTTCCTGTATAGGTAAAATATTCTCTTTCAAAAAGGAGGCTTTCTCTCTGTCGTTAGGGTTTACTGCCCAATCCCAATGTTGCGGGTTGCTCCAATAAGTAGCGTTTTTAAAGGCAGGTTTCAGCAATTCGCCGTCCCGTACAACGGCACCGCCCACGTGGTCGAAATGGAGGTGGGTGAGGAATACATCGGTAATATCATCCCTGTGGAAGCCTTTTGCCGCAAGCGAGCTATCCATGTTAACATCGCCGTGCAGGTAGTAATGGCTAAAGAACTTCTCGTTTTGCTTGTTGCCGATGCCGGTATCTACCAGTATCAGCCGGTTGCCATCCTCTATCAACAGGCAGCGCATTGCCCAGGTGCAAAGGTTGTTCTCATCGGCAGGGTTGGTTTTTTGCCAGATGCTTTTGGGGACTACGCCAAACATGGCTCCCCCGTCTAATTTAAAAAAGCCGGTATCTATGGTGTGAAGGGTCATACGCTACGAATTGAGTTGACACGAAATTCACTAATTGAATCGAATTTCACTAATCAATTGCGGCGAAATTGAATAAAATACAAATTTTACTAATTGAGACAAATTGCGCGAATTTAATTAAGGCCAATCATGCTATTTAAAAAGCGCTGCAGCACATTGACCAAGGCTGGCATAATTTAATAACCCGCAATTTATGTAAATTTCTTAAAACTATAATTTCATAAACTATGTTGTAATTTGTAGCCGATAAACCTAAGTATCGGCAAATTTAACTTACAGCTATGGAAAATAACGAAGGCATAGAAGTAGCCGAAAAGCAAGATCATCAACCCGGCGTGGAAGCCGAAATGGACCCGAGGCCAGAGTACATTAAGCCGAATTATAAAGCAGCAGGAAAATTGGAAGGCAAGGTGGCCCTCATCACTGGAGGCGACAGTGGGATAGGCCGTGCGGTAGCCGCGCATTATTCCCGCGAAGGCGCCAATGTGGCTATTGTTTACCTGGATGAAAGCACAGACGCCGAAGAAACAAAAGCCATTGTAGAAGCTACCGGGCAAAAATGCCTGTTGATACAAGGCGATGTAAAAGAGCGGGTTTTTTGCCGCATAGCGGTGGAACAAACCGTAGCCGAATTTGGGAAATTGAATATCCTGGTGAATAATGCAGCGATGCAAGTGCCCCAAAAGGAGTTTACCGATATAACGGAGGAACAACTGGAGGATACGTTTAAAACCAACATTTTCGCGTATTTCCACTTCGCGGCCGCAGCGATGGACCACTTGCAGCAGGGCGATACTATTATCAATACCACATCGGTAACCGCTTACCGCTCATCGCCAAATTTAATAGATTACTCGGCTACCAAAGGCGCTATTACCACTTTTACCCGCTCGCTGGCTACCAACCTGGTAAAAAAGGGCATAAGGGTAAATGCCGTAGCCCCCGGGCCGGTATGGACGCCTCTGATCGTGAGTACTTTTGAGGAGGAGAAAATAAAAGAGTTTGGCAGCGAAACTGCGATGAAACGTGCGGGGCAGCCTTCGGAACTTGGCCCGGCATACGTGTTTTTGGCCTCGGACGATTCGTCCTTTATCACCGGGCAGGTGATCCACATCAACGGGGGAGAAGTAGTGAACGGATAAAACAACAATAATTAAAGCGATTACCATGAGCAACACAGGAAAATACGCCTTAATAACGGGCGCAAGCAGCGGGATAGGCTGCGAACTGGCAAAACTATTTGCCAAAGACGGTTACAACCTGGCCATTGTGGGCCGCGACAGGCACACCCTGGAACATAAGGCGGGAGAATTTCGCCAGCAAGGCATCGAGGTGAAAATATTTGAAAAGGACCTGTTTAACCGCGACCAGGTTTTTGCGCTTTGCGAAGAGGTGAGAGCGGAAAACCTGTTGATAGACGTTTTGGTAAACGATGCCGGGCAGGGTCTGTACGGCGAATTTAAGCATAACGATATTGAGCGCGAATTAAAGATCATTGACCTTAACATCGCCGCGCTTACCATCATTACCAAACACTTTGTAAAGGAAATGGTGGCGCGCAATAGCGGAAAAATACTTAACCTGGCTTCTATCGCCAGCACCGCGCCCGGCCCATGGCAGGCGGTTTACCATGCCACCAAGGCCTATGTGCTTAGCCTTACCGAAGCCATCCGCGAAGAATTAAAGCATACCGAAGTAAGCATTACCGCGCTGTTGCCGGGCGTAACCGATACCGACTTTTTTAACAAGGCAGGTATGCAAAACAGCAAGGCCGTGCAAGACAAAACCGCCATGGCCAACCCCGCCGATGTTGCCAAAGATGGCTACGACGCCCTGATGGCGGGTGATGATAAAGTAGTATCGGGTATAAAAAACAAAGTACAGGTAGCGCTAAGCAGCGTAACGCCCGATAGCACCCTCGCCCACATAGTTTACGAACAGCAGAAACCGGTGGAGCAGGAGTAGGGGTTTTAAGATTGGTAAGGCTGCCCGGGAGAATGCTTTTTTGCTACTAATTGTGGCCTGTTTTTTTACTCTCCCCGCCTGCCTCTCGGTACAGGACCCTGCGCCACACAATGATCCCGGGTACATAAACCGCGCCACGGCCTTACGATTCCGCAGTGTTTAAAGAGGACCAAACGGAGACATCATCGAAACTGAACCCGCTAAGCTTCAAATTAGATTCCCCCGATCCTCAATTGTAAGGCCTTTGAAACGTCCGGTATTAAAGCTTATTTTGCCACAAATTTAATCCCATGAACACCTTAACAGAATTCAAAGCATCATTAAATTCAGAGCTGCCCGATAGCGGGCTTTCTGCGCAGTTGAAAAGCCTTTGGTATGATGGAAAAGGCGATTGGCAGCAGGCGCACGCACAGGTTGACCATTTAACCGACGAGGCATCGGCATGGGTACACGCCTATTTGCATCGCAAAGAAGGCGATATTTGGAATGCCGATTACTGGTATAGGAGAGCAAAGCAAACGCGCCCTAAGTTTTCATTGGACGAAGAATGGGAGCAGTTGGTGCTGCACTTTCTTTCTGATCTATAAAACCAACAGGTCTTGCCGAATTATTTCGGCATCCCGTCCGTAAGGTCGCCAACCTGCTAATTGGCTAAACATGGGGGTTACCTGTCTTGTGGAATGCTGAAATCAGCATAACGGTGATTAGTTTACATCCAGCTACCTGTTCTGCTCGCTCAACCAATGAAACTGCTTTTCGGCAAGCTGAAAGTGGCGATTTATACGTTTCAACTGCACGTACAGGCTATCCTTACCTTTTAAACCGGCAAGTGTTACAGTGTTGCTATCCGGTGTGGTATAATTAAATTCGAGAATATAGTTTTTATCGTCCAAACGTTTTTTGAAGTATAGCGTATGCTTTGCGCTGTCCAAACCGTAGGCAAAATACCCCCGGTTGTACCGCCGCCTAAAAAGTGTATCGTTTGAGCGTACGCTGCCATACCCGTTTTCGAAGATGACGTCCTGCCAGCGAAGGGTATCTGCGAGCGAAAGTGGTATTTCCTGTTTATTAAGCCGATAAGTGGTAACGGCATACACGCCATTTTTAACAGGCTGTTTTGAAACCTTGTCATCAGCGCCGCGGCTGTAGGTTTGGTAAAAGGGTATTACAATGGCGATAACCACAATAAGGCATTTCAAAACAATGCGGGTTATACGCATCCACTTTTTTGTGTACCTGAAATGATATAGGGCGTTAACACGGGCGGGCTTGTTCAATATAAAGAAATCTATCAGCCTGCCGCTTTCGTTAGCAAGCAAGAACAGGCAGGTAAATACCATTTGCATCGA
Source organism: uncultured Mucilaginibacter sp. (assembly GCF_946481715.1). The sequence goes on from NZ_CAMLOV010000060.1 coordinate 6,291, forward strand.
AAATATTTTCACTGGGATATCGTAACACAGGTTCAGCATCATTACGTTGATGAAAACCCCGGCAGCTACCAAGGCGCCAAGCGAAACGGTGCGGCGGTAAAGCAACAGCAGCGCTGCAAAAACCTCCATAGCACCCGAGAAAAACTGGTACGGCCCCGAATAACCAATAAACAGCCACGAGAAACGCATCGGCAAGAAATCGCCCAGCGGTGTGGCCAACTGGTGCAGGCTCGGGAAGATCATCTGCATGCCAAACAGTTTTATAATGCCATACCCCAACGCCACCAAAATAACATAATAGCGGGTAAAAAGGCAGAGCCAATAATTTAGGTGAGTGTAATTTTGGCGTTTCCGGTCACTTACCGACCATACGATTGCGCCGATTGCTGCCAAAAGCAGGTACGTCCATAACCTTGCCCAGCCCATAGAGGTATCGCCGCTGCCGTTTTCGGGTACCAGCACCGGCCTCACATGCAAAAAAAGGTTGTTTGCCACGGTAACTATCCAGTCGGTTAGCTTTCCGTAATACTGCGTTACTTCGCTTACGTAGGGGATGCTATCTAACCAGGTGATGGGGGCTATCTCTAAAGTGAGGTAAATAAAACAGAAGCGAAACGCGATTTTTCGCCACAGCGGCCAATGGGAGTTTTCGGTGCTTTGCATATTTGTGAGTTTTTACAGGTAAATCAGCGCACAATTTATTGATTTTATTTTAAAGTTTTTAAGGTTTGTTTTGATGGTGGGCGTATTGCGCCACGGCAGAAGAAATGGAGGGGCTAATACCCGGGTTAATGGGCTGGTTGCACCCTCGTAAGTTTTGCATGCAACTGTGCACCATAATACTCAATAGCTAAAGCCACCGAATCGCCCTCGGCATAAAAGGTACCCTTGTTTATAATATCAACCCCGTTATAAGGCACCATGAAAGAAAAAGCTGCGCCGTCTATTTTTCCGTTGGTTATTGCAATGTCGCCTTGCGGAGAGGACCCATAGCCGGTGAGGGAATTATTTTCTGCTTTGAAGGTATAAGTAATGGCTATTTCATCGCCGCCCGGCGTAAGCGCCCTGCCCGACCATTTGCCGGTAAGCCCGCCCAAAGTGGAGAAGCTAAGGCCAGTGCAGCAAATAAACCCCGCAGCAAAAAGGAAAATTGATTTATTGTATTTTGGTAAAGCGTTCATTATAAGTGTGTTTAAATTGATTTGTGTAAGTGTGGGCAGAATATTTTATTTAACCAGCAGTTGCGATACTTTCCGGTACAGCCAGGGGCTTAAAAAAATGGCGAGGTAAATGAGGCTGATCCAAGGCTGGTAATCCACATAAAACTCATGCGCCGGAAAGGCATAAGGGTGGCTGGGGAGTACAAAGCAAAGCCAATCTACCACCATTGCGGCCAGTAGCCATAGCAGGGCAAGCTGCCAGGTTTCGCCAGCTTGTTGCGTGTCGCTTTTTTTAGCTGCCGGTTTTTTAAAATAGATCCGGGCAAATAGGGGCCATATGATCAGCATAACCAATACATGATAGGGCACTGTTGCCAAAAAAGCTTCAGATTTTAGTACGGATACACCGGGCGGCGGTTGAGGTGTTTTGTATATCACTTGGTACGCTACCGATATGCCGGTTGCCAATACAGAAACAAGGAGGTAAGCGGCTGCGAACAATAATAATGCGCGGGTGAGATTTAACTTCATTTTTAGATTGATTTTGTATTTTATTTTTTTGCAAGAATACCCGGTTTGCCGCCGCTGTTGGTTACATTAGGCGGATTAATAGTTACATAAAAAGGAATTATGGCGTTCACCATGACACATGTTCCCGCAGGGCAACTTGCGGATGCGAATGATTTCTTCCTGAAGGGTTTTGACGGCGATATGTTGGTTGAACGATCGGTAGATATTAACAATACCCTTGTTAACGGGCACTCACACGAATGGTATTTCGATGGCATCAGGATGGCATATTCCGATCTGCGCTTTACCCGCCCCGAACCCTTAAAATGGGACTACCATATCGATATAGACCTTATAACCTTCCAAATCAATATCGATGGGACCATATTAATGGAAACCCGCGACGGTGCCACCGTACCTTTTATTAATAGCAGGCAGCACAATCTTTTTTACTCCCCCGGCAATGACGGCGACGGTGGCTACCTTAAAAGCGAGCGGTTACGGTCGTCCATGTTTTTTATGCAGTTCACCAAAGAAGCGTTTCTGCGCCTAACCGCTGATGCCAATGAAGCGCTAACCCAATTTAACGAAAGCGTAATGGGTAATATGCCGGCTACGCTTTCGACTAATAACCTGCCGGTGGGCGGAGCGATGCTGAGCACAGTCAAAAGCATCATCAATTGCCCTTTTGAAAAAGACCTGAAGAAGATGTACCTGCACTCGAAAGCCATCGAGTTTTTGGTTTTACAGGCTGAAGCGTGTAACAAAGAAGGTAATATGCCTGTTAGGTATATTACCAGCCCATACGAAAAAGAATGTATGGTACAAGCCCGCGATTACCTGGTGGCCAATATGGACAATCCCCCAAGCTTATCTGCGCTTGCAAAAATATGCGGAGTGAATGAGTATAAACTAAAACGTGGGTTTAAAGAAACGTTTGGTACTACCGTCTTCGGGTACTTATCTGATGCCCGGCTGGAACTTGCAAAAGAGGATATTATAAGTAACAGGAAAAGCTCCGCCGAAATTGCCACGGAGCTGGGCTATTCCTCGCCCCAGCATTTTAGTAATGCATTTAAAAAGAAATTCGGCCTGTCGCCCAATCAATTCAGGAAATGATTTTATAAAGAGTTGCGGCTAATATTGTTTAAACTTCTATAGTCGTCGCAAAAACAGCAACAGCGCTTCCTGTGATGTCAACCTTTACCGGCCATCCGTTTGAAATTGTCACTTTTACATCCATTTCTCCTGGCCGGCCAATTGCTTCTCCCTGCTTGGCGGTAAAAGAAAACTCCTTGCCGTTAGTTGCAATAATATTGTTGGCTACCAGGTAAGCGCCAAGAGGCCCGTTAGCATTTCCGGTAACAGGGTCTTCCGGGATGCCAATTGCCGGTGCAAACATCCTGCCATGGGTAAGTATATCAGGGTTGTCGGAATCAAGGGTAAAAACAAAAAAACCATTGCAGCTCAACTTTAGGCTCAATTGCTTAAGTGCCTCCAGGTTAGGCGAAAGCCTATTTAACGTAAGTTTTGATTTTATCCCCACAATAATTTTTGAATGCCCGGTAGATACAATTTGAATGGGGCATTGATCGTCTCTATCGCGTTGCCTTAATCCAAGTGCCCGGAATATCTTTTCCTGATACGCCACCTTTATTGGTTGGATACTAGCCTCCCCCTGTGTCATCGTTACCTTTATTTTTTCATCGGTACCGGTAATTTCAATAGGTAAGATACCCGCTTTTGTCTTTTGATAGGACACATCACCGGGTGCCAACCGGTGTTCTAATGCCCGCACAAAGTGTGCAGCTATTGTTGCATGCCCGCAAATAGGTACTTCGGTAGTCGGCGTAAAAAAACGTACTTCTACATCGTATCCCGCACTACCTTGATTGTTTTGAAAAATAAAGGCCGTTTCAGAATTATTAAGCTCCCGGGCAATCAACTGCATCTCTTTTTCTTTAAGCCCATCGGCGTTTGGCACAACACCCGCAGGGTTGCCTGCAAACGGAACCTGTGTAAATGAATTAACCTGGTAAACTCGATATGCGTTTTTCATGAATTAGTGTGTAAATAAGCCTTAAATTTTATAAATGCCATTCAAATTGCTGCCGCAGTTAGCCGGATACTCTAACTACTATTTTAAAGGCCTGGCAGGTAAAGTGATGATCTTATGCGCCACGGGAACCGATAGGGTTGAAAAGGTAGTGGTTTCGCCAAATTTCGAAAACTTTTCGAGTAGGCCGCCCAAATCAGGCACCGACCGAACGGTAACAGCGACGAAAAAACAATAGTCGCCTGTAGTGTGGATAATGTCGGTTACGCCCTCCAACTGGCTGGCCTCTTTAATAAACGCGTTTATATAGCTTTGAGGAAGCTTAATGCCTATCCAGGCCTTTTGCCCGTAGCCAAGCCGTGCAAAGTCTATTTCTGTTGCAAAACCCTTAATAATGCCCTCGTCCTGCATGCGTTTGATCCTTTCGGCAACGGCGGGGCCGGTTAATCCCACCCGCCTGCCAATCTCGGCATGGCTCAGCCGCGCATCTATCTGTAGCTGGTTCAGTATCGCAAAATGTAATTCATCGGGCTGCATAGTAAATATTATTTATTTCGATTCGAAAGTTTTTGCCGTTTATTCTGTGGAAACAAAGGCTAATCTAAATATTTACCGGTCCATCTTTGCGGTTTACAAATGATAATAACACAAAAATGACTGAGTTAACAATCCCGGGCGTACCCGCCCTTACCCATGGAATGGCCGTAATCGACGCTTCCACACGAATCCACTATGTTATGGCAGGCAGCGGCGACCGCATTATAGTTCTTTTGCATGGCTTCCCGCAAACCTGGTGGGAGTGGCGGTCAATCATACCCCAGCTTATCGACGCGGGCTATAGAGTGATAGTGCCTGATTACCGTGGCGCCGGGCACTCCTGGAAACCAGCATCCGGTTACGACAAACAAACAATGGCTCAAGACATTCATAAATTACTGAACGAGCATTTAAAGATTACCACACCCATTATTATGGTCGGGCATGATATAGGGCTAATGGTAGCTTACGCCTATGCCCAGCAATATCGAAACCATGTTTCGCACCTGGTGGTTATAGACGCGCCTTTACCGGGTACAAAGGCCTTCGATATGATCCGTACCGATCCGAGGGTTTGGCATTTTGCGTTCCATACGGTTAGGGATGTGCCCGAAGCGTTAATATCAGGCCGCGAACGGCAATACCTGCAACCGTTTTTTAACCACCGTATCTTTAATACCGCTGCCATTACACCAGAGGATATGGAAGTATTTATCGCCGCATATTCTGCGCCCGGTGCCATACGCGCCGGCATGGAAGTTTACCGTGCATTTGACCAGGACATTCTCGACAACAGCAAAAGCCTCGAACAAAATGGCAAGTTGACAATACCTGTGTTAGCGGTGGGGGGCGAAATAAGTACTAGCGGCGCGTTGATGGGGGATATGATGAAAGAGGTTGCTGAAAATGTAACAGCAGTTCGTATTACAGGTACGGCACATTGGGTTGTGGAAGAAAACCCTGAAGATTTGCTGGCCGCGTTCTTTTCATTTATGAAAAATGGCAAATAAAATGTAACTGCAGGTAAGTTGTGAGAGGAAAACTAAAGTTAAGGCAAATCAGGTTAGGAGGGGTGCTGGTTTTTATACATTCACAGCCGCTCCGCTGAGGGTTAAATATTCGCTGATAGTACCAAACGGCAGGCCCTTTCCCTTAAAGCTGACTAGAAGGCTTTCCATCCGCTTTAGCATTTGCTCGCCGCTGTTTTTGCTCACATAAGCGGGGAAACCAAATTTAGCGTTATCCTTAAGGTTAGTAAACTCCCATGGGTGGTAGTACAGGTTAAGGTATTTATCTGTCCGGTAGGTTTTATGGCACAGGTATTTGTAAAACCATAAAGGGAAGTTATGCAACGATAGCCAAAACAGCGGTAGCCGTAATAAAGGGCTAACAGACGCTGGGAGTTGCAGCACCTTACTTTGCCAAAACAAGGTACGCGGAACGTTGAGGTTGTTATACCTCCCGGGTAACCAGGTGGGGTTGATGGAGCTGTTATAAAGGTAGCCTGCTTTATGTACTTCCGCCTCATCAACCGGCATCATGCGGGCCATGCGGTAGCCGGTTATGGGTTGCCCGGTAGTTTTTTCGAGCACCAATTTAGAGCTAAGCAGGTGCGCGGGTTCAAATTTCGAATGGTAGTAGCCGTGCGATGCTACCTCGTGTCCTTCGGCAACCATTTGTTTCACCAATTCTGGCCTGGCAAGGGCAAAGGTGGCGGTACAAAAAAAAGTAGCCGCTACCTGCTGCCTTTTCAAAAGCTCCAGTATAATTTTGGTGCCGGCTGCGGATATGTTTATCTGCTCAGCAAAAGAAATGGATTTGCCGTATTCCAGCGGCATATCAAATTCCTCTACATCAAAGCTCAATAAGATCATACTGGCGTTGCTTTAAACTGCTGCTTTCTATCACATAATTTGGCCTCAGCTTGGTTTGCAGGAATATTTTGCCCACATAAATACCAATAATACCCATAATAATGAGCTGTAAGCCACCCAAAAAGAATATCGACATTAATATAGATGCCCAGCCTGCCGAAGCATAACCTACTATTGCGTGCCCCATATAATAGCTATACAGTACATATGGCAGGCAAACACCCGTTAGGGTAGAGAAAGCAAAGCCCAGGTAAACCGCAAAGTACAGCGGGCGTATGCTAAACGAGGTGATGCCCTGGAACGCAAAACGTACCATTTTGATGAACGAGTATTTGCTTTTGCCCGAGTGGCGCGGGTCTGCAATGTAGTTGATGCCATATTGCGAAAAACCCAGCCATTTGATGATGCCACGCAAAAAGGGGTCTATCTCTTTAAACTGCAACAGTGCATCCGCAACCTTGCGGTCAATAAGGCGGAAGTCGGCTGTGCCAGGTTCCAGGTTTATCTCGCTCATGCGGTTTGCAAGCGCGTAAAACATATTGGATGTTGTGCGTTTAAAAAAGGAAGTTTCGGCAGCAGATTTACGTTTACTGTAAACAATATCATAACCTTCTTCCCATTTCGCCAAAAAAGCGGGGATCAGTTCTGGCGGGTGCTGCAGGTCGCCATCCATACAAATAATGCAGTGCCCGTCGGCGTAATCCAATCCGGCTTTCAATGCATTTTGGTGACCAAAATTACGGCTCAATTTTATATAATGGATGCGGTTATCCTGTGTGTTGAGGGTTTTGAGGAGGCTGGCAGTTTCGTCTTTGCTTCCGTCGTCCACAAAAATAAATTCGTAGTCGTAAGGCTGCGCGGCAAACACCTTTCGTAGGCCTTGTATCAGTATAGGCAGGTTTTGCTCTTCATTGAACGCAGGCACAACTACCGACACCTTTTTTTGGCGGCCGTTGGCATTGCTGGTTAAATGGTTTGGGTATCTCATATAGTTTTAGGGGCAGGGGAGATAAAATCAGGGGTTTGGTTAATTGGTGATAGTTGATTTGCGGGCTTTTTCACCAGCATTTCGTTAATTATGGCAAGCCATACCAACAGGCAGGGCAATACCTTTAGCGAATAGGGCAACATATAATTGGTTTTGATGTAGCCGGGGAAAATATCGGTTCGGAAGAGCGTGCCAAAATAAATTGCGAACGCAAACAGGGCTATTTGCCACTTTGCGAATGGCCGAGGCGCCGACACAAACCAAATTGCAATGCCTGTAAAAGCTATGATATAGGTGCATTGTTCGGACCCGGTGCTGAACAACACTACAAATAACAGGCAAGAGGCCAGCATCAGCAGTTTGGGCCGCAGCCCTTCGGCCATATAATTTTTAAAGTTAGATAAGGCAAACAGCGCGAGGCCGGTTAGCAATACCGGCAGTATGTTTATTGGGTGGCCCAAAATGCGGCGTGTCATCCCCATTACAGATATATCCTGGTTACCATTGGCCATCACTAAGTTTTCGGCGTTCTTATGTACCAGCGAATGGTACCAATCCAGGTAGGAGCGGGCAATAAACTGCGGCGAAAAAAATAACATCGGCATTACAAAAAGTACGACTGCCCATACCGCCAGGCCTAAAACAAATTGCTTTTTTTGTTTGGATAGCAAAAAGAATACGATTCCGATAACGCCGTAAAGCTTGATGAACAATCCCAACATAATAAACAGCGTTGCCCAAAAATCTTTTTTCTTATCTACCAGCACCCAGGTAATAACCAATAAGCCTGCAATGGCACCATTGGTTTGATACTCTTTTAGCGAGAATATAAGTTCTTGCGTACAAATGATGCAGATGATGTTTTTTTGGAGTTTATTAAGCGGTAATTGCCTAATAGCAACGAAGAGGAAAACTGCATTACAAACCTGCCAAAGATAAATGCCCAATTGCCCTAAAACTGCAAATGGGGCTATAATGACACAAAATATAGGCCCATAATGGTTACTGTCGAAATAATATTGCGGATAAGTGGCGTACAAATTTTGCGCCACGGAGGCGTTAAAATAAGTGTACTTAAATATAAGATAATTATTAATTGACCCGTAACCGAGGTTTTTGAAGGTATAAAAAACGGCGATGAATATCCAGGCGGATAAAATCGCATATTTATTATTCAGGAATTTGTAAAACAGGTTTAATTGCCCCTTATCGGCCATTGTATTTTTCTTGTTACTTATCCACTATACGGCATAAGCCGGCCTAATGAAACAGCGGTTTATACAATAGTTGTGAATTAATTAGGCTATAAAAATAACACTTTTTTTTAATTTGTATTTAAAATGTTACAAAAAACTGCGTGCGCACTATTCTTGCCTTTTGCGCCCTGGGTAGCATATAAAATTGTGAAATTTTATGCCACTTCAACAGCAAACAATATTCCGGGTTTATTATTAGTACATAACAATTGCTTAACATTATGGATATAATTATTAAAGTATTTGGAGAGGGGAAAGATCTTACGATGCTGCAAATGAGCGCACGGGCCTTTGTGGTTTATTTTATTGCGCTCGTGCTTATACGCATTTCGGGCAAGCGCACATTCGGCAAAAAATCAGCGTTCGATACATGTATATCCATCATCGTCGGGGCCGTTTTAAGCCGGGCTATCGTTGGTGCTTCGCCATTTGCATCTACCGTGGCCGGCAGCCTTGCTTTGGTACTATTGCACCGGGCTTTGGGCATGGCAATCCTCTATAACAAAACCTTCGGTAAGCTGCTGAAAGGCGAGAAAGTACTATTATTTAAAAATGGAAATGTGCTAGAACAAAACCTGCGCAAGTGCCTCATTACACATGATGACCTGATAAGCGATGTTCGGCTGAAAGCAAACGCCAAAAGCTTAGATAGTGTTGAGGAAATATATATGGAAAACAGCGGAGAATTAAGTATTATATTAAAAAAATAGCAATGGAGGTGCTACATGCCAAAATTCCCTTTTATCATATCAAAAAACGCTACGTTATCCATGTTTTTCCAGGCGGCGTAAGTTTGTTCCGCATCCGGGCCGGCCAGGTAGCGTAATTGGTCGGTACCGTCCGTTGCGGCGTTGTAAATTATTTCTGCCACTTTTTCGGGACTGATGGCGTCTGGCATACCTTTTTCAAAAGCTTTCCAAACGCCGGCCAGGTTCTCTTTGTAATCGCCCTCTTCCCCTTCGTTGAACGTAAAATGCAGCGAGCGGCTGGCGAAATCGGTAGCCACAAACCCGGGCACTACCGTTTTTACTTTTATGCCGAACGGCTGCAGCTCGTACTTGATAGATTCGCTTAGTCCGTCTACCGCAAACTTGGTAGCGTGGTAGAGGCTGTTGAACGGAAACGTTACCAAACCACCAATGGAAGTTATATTAATGATTACCCCGCTTTTTTGGTTGCGCATTATTGGCGTAACAGCCTGTATGGTGCGGATGAGCCCAAACACATTGGTTTGGAATTGGTTGTTTACCGTGTCCTCGCTTGCAGTTTCCAACGGGCCAACCAGTCCGTATCCAGCGTTATTTAGCAGTACGTCTATTTGCCCCAGATCGGCCACCACCTTTTTCACGCATTCCATTACCGACGCAGGATCGCTTACATCGAGTTGATATATCGATATATTTGAATCCATATTCAATTCAGTTTCCTTTTCCGGGTTGCGCATTGTAGCGGCTACCTTCCAACCTTTTTTGCTAAAGTAAATGGCGCCTGCCTTACCAATGCCCGATGAAGACCCGGTGATTAAAATAATTTTGCTCATAAGAACGGTATTGGGTATGATATTAAAAAAACAACCTGTTATTTAACACACAATGCTTTTCTTTGATTTTTTAAATTATAAACATTTGTGAAAGACGTTTACGGGCAAGCGTTATGGGATTATTTTAAAAGCACCAAACCCGCAAAGCTTTTTATCTATAATAAATACGGGCCTAAAGAGGAAATGCCGCTGGATATCTATTTCCGCGAGGAAGCCGAAATGCCGAATTTGGAACTGCTTGCGCTGGGCAAGTGTTACGGTCGTGTGCTGGATATTGGCGCCGGGGCAGGCAGCCATGCTTTGCTATTGCAACAAGGCGGGTTTGATGTTGCTGCGATGGATATATCGGGCCGTGCTGTGGATATCATGAAAGAGCGCGGCGTAAAGCATGCTTTTAAGCAGGATATATTCACTTACAGTGGCCAAAAATATGATACTTTATTATTGTTGATGAACGGCATCGGGCTAACCGGTAATATTGAAAAATTACGTGTATTTTTACAACATACCAAACAGCTCGTTAAACCGGGCGGCCAATTATTATTCGATTCATCTGATATTGCTTATTTGTACGAGGGCTACCCGCCTGCCGGTAATTATTACGGCGAACTCTGGTACCAATATGCCTATAAAGGGCAAAAAACGGATTGGTTCCAGTGGCTTTATATTGATGCAGGCACGCTGATAGAAGTTGCTGCGGAAGAAGGCTGGGCGACAGAGATATTGGATGAAGACGATATGGATGGGTATTTGGCCAAGCTGATGCCAATAACTTAAAAATTATGATGAAAACCTTTTACAGAACCATACAAACCCTTTTCCTGTTTATTCTTACAGCAGGCTCGATAAAGGCACAAACAAAATTACCGACATGGGCATTTGGCCCGTTTATCCGGCCGGCGGGAGTGAACCCCTTAATAAGCCCTGATACCGCTACCAGGTTTAACGACCCGATGTACAAACGCAGCGTGGATTGGGAAAGCAACGATACGTTTAACCCGGCAGCAACCATTAAGAATGGCAAAATATATATCCTATACCGGGCTGAGGACAAATCGGGCGTGGGGATAGGGGGGCGTACGTCACGTATTGGGTTGGCAGAAAGCAGCAACGGCACTACCGTAAAACGCTCGGCGGTACCGGTGTTGTACCCATCAAACGACAGCCAGAAGGCATTTGAATGGACGGGCGGCTGCGAAGACCCGCGCGTTGCCATGACGGTAAACGGCACCTATGTCGTATTCTACACCCAGTGGAACCATGATCTGCCCCGCCTTGGTGTTGCTACGTCAAAAGACTTGAAGACATGGGTAAAACACGGACCGATCTTCCGTAAAGCATACAATGGTAAATTCCATAAAATAGCCAGCAAATCGGCCTCTATCATCACCAAACTGGTGAACGGCAAGCAGTTGATCGCAAAAATAAACGGCAGGTACTGGATGTACTGGGGAGAAACAGGTGTGTATGCAGCTACCTCTACCGACCTGGTGAATTGGAAACCATTGATAAACAAGGATAGCACACTGAATGCTTTAATATCTCCCCGCCGTAATTTCTTCGACAGCGACCTTACCGAATGCGGCCCGCCGGCCATTATTACCCCAAAAGGCATTGTGCTATTATACAATGGAAAAAATAACGTAAACTATGGCGATAAAAACTATACAGGCAACTCGTACTGCGGCGGGCAGGTGATATTTTCGGCCGCAGACCCAACCAAACCAATAGGCCGCCTTGATAAACCCTTCTTTGTACCGCAGGAGCCCTTCGAAAAAAGCGGGCAGTACCCGGCAGGTACCGTGTTTATGGAGGGCTTGGTGTATTTTAAAAACAAATGGTTTTTATACTATGGCTGCGCCGATTCGCGGGTAGGGGTGGCTGTTTATACACCGCATAAATAGTAGAGGATTTCGGATGTTCAATTTCGATTCTGTTTAAAAGTAAGTGATTGTAAAGCCACCGGATGAAAAATTGGTGCCTTTTCTTATACCCATATCGTAACCCTTGTAACAATTTTGCGCTTTTACAACAAAGCGTTAAAAATGTTTGCAAATAAAAATATTTATATATATTTACCACCGAATTATACCCCTAGTTGCACCAGATTTAGTGAAAAGGTTTTTTGCGATATTCTTGTTGAGTATGCACTTGTTCTACACAGGTGGTTATAACCTTTTCTTCCAATATTTCATCCACCGGTCAGAAACACAAATGGTAAAGCAGATCTACGAAAATAAAGTAGATGCTACCCAGCTTGTGCAAATAAAAATACCTGTCCACATGCCTAAAATGAAGGACTGGGCCGATTATGAGCATGTTCAGGGCCAAATACAATTAAAAGATAATTACTACAACTACGTTGGCGTAAAAATGACCAGGGACACCATGTACCTTGTTTGTATAGCCAACGCAACAAAAACACGGCTTGTTAGTGCTAACCTTATTGTTGCTAAAGATGTGAGCGATGTGCCATTGAGTAAAAAAGGCTCGGATGCGCAGGTGAAAAAAGCATCTGTCGGCTTCGAATACAACGACCCAACCGTACATTACAGTTTTGTAACATTCTCCAAAATTTTGAAAGGACATGAGAACCCTATATCTGCAAAATTAACAAACCCGTACATCGAATCTCCAGGCAAACCGCCAAACTTCAGCGCGTAGCAAAATATATTTGATTTTGTATCCCTTACATTTTTTACTGTGCCCCAATACCCGGGGGATAGTTATTCATCTTGCATTTCGCCGTTTTGCCGCATGGTAAAAAATGTAAAGGATATATACTAAAGCTTGTTTTTTACGAGCCTTAATATGCTGATGTTTTCAACTTAAAAATTTATCCTAACTCTTTTTTATGAAATACTTTTTACAATATACTTACAGGTATTGTGTTGGTATTGTTGCTTTTGTTTTACTGTCACAATCTGTTTGTGCACAAACAGAGAGCGATGCCATTATGATTCCGAAAAACTACTTATGCGTAGCTGGCATGTATGCCCACAACAACTGGGACCATTACTGGGAAGGTACACTTAAGCGCGAAAACCTGAACCTTGGTACTATTAGCAGCAATATTTACAACGTTGGCGTTGTTTACGGGTTAAGCAACCGTATCAACATTTCGGCATTTACACCTTATATCCAAACCAAAGCCTCCGCAGGCACACTGCGTGGCCAACGGGGTTTTCAGGACATTAACCTGGCATTTAAATGGATGGCAATACGCAAGCAACTTGGCACAGGCCTGCTTAGCGTTCATGCTATAGCCACCGGCTCTATTCCGGTTGGAGATTACCAGGGCGATTATTTGCCCTTTGCATTGGGCAGCCGAAGCAAAAGTATTGCAATACGTGGTTTGGTAAACTACCAGGTGGGTAGGTTTTTTGTTGCCGGTGCCGGCCAGTACATCCGTAAGGATAATATGACTATCGACCGCGACGCTTACTACACCACCGAAATGCACTATACTAACCAGGTAGCATTGCCAAACGCTACTAATTTTTTAGTAAGTGCCGGTTTCCGCAGCTTGTTACTTAATGTAGAAGCTATTGCAACCAAATATACCACCTTAGGCGGTTTTGATATTACCCGCAACAATATGCCTTTCCCAAGTAACCGCATGAATGCAACTGCTGTAGGCGGGCTGGTAAAATACATGCCTCAGCAACTAAAGGGCCTTGAGTTTACGTTGGGCGGCAACTATGTAGTGGCAGGCCGTAATGTTGGCCAAAACACGCAGATTATGGGCGGTATAGATTATGTTTTTTCGGTTAAAAAAGAGAAAAAGTAAGGAGAAGAAAATCATGAAAACAAGAATACTATATATATCAGCATTAATAACGTTATCCCTTTTCGCAACATCATGCAAAAAGGATATCACCGAACGGAATGAATTCCCGGCGCTTGCCCCGGCTAATATCGACCTAAATGCCGATACCTGGACACCTATACTTACCGGTGCGTCCAGCTTCACCGTGGCTACACCGGAGGCAATTACAACACCAAATTATATTGCCGACCTTAACGAGATAAAAAGCTACCAAAAAAACCTCACCAGCGAGCAAAAGGCGATCATCAAATACTGGAGCGCAGGATCGGTATTGCGCTGGAACGAAATATTGCGCGAGCTGGTTGCCAAGCATAACCTGCCACCTTACCAAAACGAAGATGGAACATACCCGCTGCCAAGCGCCGCTAACCCATTGGCTTATCCATTGTTTCCATTCTCTAACCCGCCATATGCTGCCCGTGCTTATGCTTACGTAAGCGCTGCACAGTATGATGCCCTGGTACAGGCCTGGAAATTTAAAAAATTGTATAACCGCGCCGCGCCTTACAAAAATGATGTGAATGTACAGGCACTGGTTCCAAAATCAGAGCTCCCGGCATATCCAAGCGAGGATGCAGTAGTTGCTGGCGCTACCGCACAAATGATGGTGTTGTTATTCCCTGGCGACCTGGATTTCATCCAGAAAAAAGTTGCTGAAGAAAAATTGTACCGCTTAATGGCAGGTGCCAACACCCGGTCTGACTGGGATGCTGGCGAAAATCTTGGTAAACAGGTTGCAAACGTATTTTTAGCACGCGCCCGTACAGATAAAGCCGGCGCAGCCGTTGGCACTAAAGACGATTGGGCAAAGTTTGAAACCGATGCAAAAGCCGCCGGCAATACACCATGGATAAGCCTGGAGTTACCACGCCGCCCACCGATGTTACCATTGTTTACCAAAGTTACACCGTTATTATTCCCTGCAACTACCGTTGCTACACTTCGCCCGCCTGCGCCTTATAAAGAAGGTACGCCGGAATATGAAAAAGATGTAAAAGAAGTAATGGCAATGAGTAACGACCACAGCCGGGAACATGAGCGCATAGTTGCCTATTGGGCAGATGGTGTAGGTACGCCAACCCCAACCGGCCACTGGAACACGATCGCTGCCGAGGAATTTGTAAAGCACAACTGGAGCGAGGTACGCTGGGCACGTAATTTTGCCCTGCTTAATATGGCGCAAATGGATGCCGCTATCGTTTGCTGGGATACCAAATACTTTTACTTTAACCCGCGCCCAACACAAATGGTTGCCGGCATAAAAACCTTAACGGGGATACCGAACTTCCCCGCGTACATTTCGGGCCACTCTACATTTAGCGGATCTGCTGCAACAGTGTTAGGTTACCTGGTACCCGAGCGTGCTACCGATTTCATGGCAATGGCCCGGGAGGCTGGCATGTCGAGGTTATACGGAGGCATCCACTACCGTGCTGATTGCGAAGTAGGGCTGGCAACCGGTGTTAAGGTTGGTGAGTTTGCTGTAAACAAAGGCAAAACCGACGGAGCAAATTAATAATTTGTAAAGAGAAGAAACAAATTGTTGTGAGGACTGAACAGAAGCTTCATTATATACTGCGTATTGCGATCGCAATGTGTTTTATTGGGCATGGTGCCTTCGGCATTATTACCAAAGAGATATGGTGCAATTACTTTGCTGTCGTCGGCATAGGTAAAGCAACGGCTTATATGCTGATGCCCTGGGTGGGTATGGCTGATATTTTGATGGGCATAACGATGCTGGCCTACCCGGTACGCGCAATTGCCTTATGGCTGGTTTGCTGGGGTTTAGTAACAGCATGTTTGCGGCCACTGTCGGGCGAGCCGGTAGCAGAGGTACTGGAGCGTGCCGGTAATTTTGGCGCACCTTTGGCATTGTTGATATTATCGGGCGGCATAAAAAACTGGAAACACTTATTTGTACCGATAGACCCATCGGCGCAGGCAAGCCCCAAAACATTGGAAACTGTAAGCCAGTGTTTAAGGGTAGTAGTTTTTTTACTGCTGATGGGCCATGGCTGCTTAAATATCGTCGAAAAGAAAGGCTTGCTAAACCAATACGCCTCGCTCTGGTTTTCGCACCCGGGTAAAACTGCCGTTTTTGTCGGCGTTTTTGAGGTAACTGCAGCGCTTATTGTACTGATAAAACCCGTACGAAATATATTACTGGTATTATTTGCCTGGAAAATGGCTACCGAATTATTTTACCCACATTACGAAGTTTTTGAATGGGTAGAACGAGGCGGCAGTTATGGCGCAATACTGGCATTATGGCTGGCCCTTAAAGAAGCACCCTCCAACAGTTTCAATATTTTCTCTCTTATCAAAACAAACAAACAGAGAACTACTAACCAATTGTAAATTTCCGGCACATGCCGGGCTGCTGCCGTACCCCAAAAAAGGGTGCGGCGGCATTCACACTACCTATTCTTTAAAAATCTACAAATGAAATTTACTATTAAATTCCTTACGGGGATAGCTATATGCTTAATTTTTACAAAAACAGATGTTAAGGCCCAAGGCTGCGTGGCTATCCGCGGTAACGGATCGTTCTCTACCATGGACCATCCAATGCTTGATTCTTCGGTATCCGATAAAAGTTGGTACTTCACTACATCATACCGTTACTTTAAATCGTTCCGCCACTTTAAAGGCGGCGATGAGCAGGTAGAGCGCCTGGAAAAACATACCGAGGTAGTTAACTGGCAAAACACCATTGATTTGGCACTTACCCGTAACTTTAACCAGTATTGGTCGGTAACGGTGGGTATCCCATACCTGGTAAACCAGCGCTCTTCTTTATACGAGCATGGTTTAAAGGAGCGCCATACGTCATCATCTCATGGTTTTGGCGATGCGCGTATAGTGGTAAACCGCTGGTTGTTTAACAGCCACACCGCAAAAAAAGGCAATGTACAAGTTGGGCTGGGTGTAAAATTGCCAACCGGCGATTACAACTACATAGATAACTTTTACAACGTAACGCCAACAGACCGCCCGGTTGACCAATCTATACAACTTGGCGATGGCGGCGTGGGTATTATTGCCGAAGTAAACGGTTTCCTGCATTTTACCGGCGGCCTTAGTGGTTATACCAACCTTTATTATATGGCCAACCCGCGCAATACCAATGGCACCCGTACTTACCTTGAGCTATTAAGCCCAACCCTGGCGCAATCAGACATTATGAGCGTACCCGACCAATATTTGGCAAGGTTAGGGCTAAACTATTCGTTTGGCGCAACAAAAGCGTTTACAGCCTCGGCAGGTTTACGTTTAGAAGGCGTGCCTGCTTACGACCTGATAGGCAAAAGCGAAAAATGGCGCCGCCCTGGTTATGTGGTATCGATAGAACCATCGGTAAACTACAGCCTTAAAAAGATGAACTTTTTTGCAAACGTACCTGTGGCTTTAAAGCGCAAGCGTATCCAAAGCTATAACGATAAGCAAAACAGCATTAAAACCGGCGTTTATACCGTTGGCGATGCCGCTTTTGCCGATTACTCTATCAACTTCGGTGTATCATTCAAATTATAATTTTAATAACATTTACTAATTTTTAAAAGCCCCATCACATCATGAGAATTATCTTAAAATTCGCGGCTGCAATCGCCGTCTTCTTATTCCTAACTAAAACTAATGTAAACGCGCAGGGTTGCGTAGCCATCCGCAGTACCGGCGGTTTATGTAACATGGACGAACATCCGGATAGCACCAACTCGGGTGGCGTATGGTTGTTTAACAGCAACAGCCGCTACTACCGCTCGTACAAACACTTTGTAGGCTCCGAGGAGCAAAAACAACGTATAGCCCTGGGTACAAACGTAATAAATCACTCTTACGCACAGGACCTTACGCTTACCCGCATATTTAACAACCGCTGGTCGTTTGCGTTAGATATCCCAATGCTGGCCAATAGCCGCTCGTCGTTATATGAGCATGGTGGCAAGGAACGCCGTTATACGCATTCCTTCGGCGTGGGCGATATCACCCTGAAAGCTTATGCATGGCTGTTAAACCCCACTAAAGCTAAAAAAGGTAACATACAGGCCGGCCTGGGTATAAAACTGCCTACAGGTTCGTACACCTACCAGGATTATTTTTACAACACGGGTACAGGCGGTGCTAAAACGCTTGGTCCGGTAGATCAGTCTATCCAGTTAGGCGATGGCGGTACCGGCATTACAACCGAGATCAACACCTATTACAACTTCTCGCATAAATTTGGCTTATACGGTAGCTTTTACTACCTCATCAGCCCACGCGAAATAAATGGTGTTTCATCTGCCCGCGGTGGTACCCCAAGCGCCAAAGCGGTTGCCAACGGCAGCGATATCATGAGCGTGCCCGATCAGTTGATGGTGCGCGCGGGTGCAAATTATGGCGCAGGTAAATTCAATTTCTCTGCCGGTATCCGCTATGAGTGCTTACCTGTAAAAGATCTGGTAGGCGGCAGTAACGGTTTCCGCAGGCCGGGTTACATAACTTCGATAGAGCCGGGTGTAACTTACCGCATCAGCAAATTCTCTATATACACGTTTGTACCGGTTGCGATTGTGCGTAACCGTACCCAAAGCGTGCCCGATAAAATTTCTACCCAGCTAACCGGCGTAGAGAGCCATGGCGATGCTGCATTTGCAGATTATGCTGTAAACCTTGGCGTATCGTTTAAATTGTAATAGTAATACGTGTTTAATTGTTTGGTTAAAAGCCGGGAGTAGTGACCCCGGCTTTTTTTATTTACCGCTAATCACATCAAAAGTTTCCTGCACGCCTTTAAACTCAAACTCACAAAACACTTTAGAAGGCACTGCGTCAAACACAGTCGTTTCCAATATCGTCAGCTTGTTGATTTTTGCCGATTTGTTTATTTCACAATCTTTAAAATGCGGACACAGTTTTTCAAACTGTTGCGAGCCTATTACACGCGCAACCGTAATGTGGGGTTCGTCGCTGCATTTACCTACTATCTGCCAAAGTTTACTAAACCACCGTGTTGTTTGATGATCCCATTTAATTCGGGCATAAATGGTGAAATTATCAGCGTTTCCAAAGTATCCGTAACCGTCTATCAGTAACAATCTTTGGCAAAAGATTAACCCTTGGCTATAAACTCAATAATCCGCTACCATGTACATATTTAGGTTTTCGGGGGGAAATTGTTAATGGTAATGTGTGGCTTTGCGTTTGCGCTCGGATAATCGCCGATTATTCTTTTTGCTTCGATCTTATTCTGCTGAATAATGGCATTGACTGAAGTTGGTAACGACAACACAAAGTGGTAAATGGTAAGCTCAGATGTTGATATATTAAAATAATTTCGCCTGTTTCCTCGCTGCAATCTCTGCCTTAGCGGCCTGTTGCGCTCTCCAGGTGTTTTTCCCCGCCAGACCCGCAGTATTTTTAAAGGGGATGGTTTTATAGGGCTGCCATTTGCCGGCAATGGTGCCAAAAGCTTCGCGCTGCAATATTTTTAGTTCGGCTATCCAAAAGGGCTCCTGTAGTTTTTTATGCTTAAAATTTGGCCAAAGCTTTTTAAAATCAGTTTCGGGGATATTCCTAACCACAGGGATATGCGGCACCAAGGCTTTTTTTATGTTGAGGTTCTTGCGCAGCAGGGCAAACCAATCTTCCATAGCGGGCGTGCTGCGTATGTAAGCATAGATGGTGTTTTTGCTGTGCAGGTGCTCAAAGTATTTAAAACCATCCATATGCAGCAATACCGGCGGCATGGCTTGCAGGGTGTTTTCCACGCGCTCGAAAGCTGCCTCAACCATAAAGGGCTTTTGCCTTTCCAGTTGGTTTAGGGTGATAGTGGCCGGCGAGTTCATGCCGCCAAAATCGCCAATGTGATTTACCGAGGCTTTTTTGTACCGCGCTACCTCCTGCCTGATGTGTTCGGGCGGCGTTAAGAGGAAGAGGTAGTCGGAGTAGCCGGTCATGGTTGAGTTATTTCTTTACAAAACTTGCTAATTATTTTAGTATTTCAAACTAAATTTTCATATTTGTGCATGGATGCTCAACGGCATATTGTACATATCGACCTCGATTCGTTCTTCGTATCGGTAGAGCGGAAATTCAACCCTTCGCTTATCGGCAAGGCGGTTATCATCGGCGGCTCGGCAGACAGGGGCGTGGTGGCTTCCTGTAGTTACGAGGCGAGGGCTTTTGGCGTTCATTCGGCCATGCCTACACGGCAGGCGCTAAAGCTTTGCCCGCATGCTATTGTTATACACGGCACGCACGGGCGCTATTCGGAGGCTTCCCGCGAGGTTACAGATATCATCCATAAATCGGTGCCCCTTTACCAAAAAACGTCGGTAGATGAGTTCTATATCGACCTAACGGGTATGGACCGTTTCCACAACCCTTACCAACTGGCAACCGACCTGCGCCAGCGCGTTATTAGCGAAACCGGACTGCCTATTTCCTTCGGGATGGCGGCAAGCAAAACGGTAGCGAAAATGGCTACCAACCAGGCAAAGCCAAATGGGCAGCTATGGGTAAAGGCAGGGGAGGAGAAGGCGTTTTTAGCGCCCCTCAACATCCGCAAAATACCCGGGCTTGGCGAGCATACCTGCCAAAAGCTGTACCAGTACGGCATCGAAAAGATTGGCGACCTGCAAAAGGTGAACATCAAATTCCTGGAGGCGGTGTTTGGCAAAGCCGGTACGTTTATTTACAACAAAGCGCATGGTTTAGATGATACGGAGATCGTAGCGCATACCGGCCGTAAATCTATCTCGACAGAAACCACCTACCACAGCGATGTAAAAGATATCCGCACGCTGGAAAATACTTTGGTAAGCATGACCGAAGAACTCGCCGGCAAACTGCGCCGCGAAAACAAGGTGAGCAGTTGCCTCGCGATAAAAATCCGCTATGCCAATTTCGAAACGCATACCGTTCAGCAAAAAATACCGCTTACAGCGGCGGAGCATATCCTGATACCGGGTATCAAAAACCTCCTGAAAAAAAGCTGGAACCAGCACCGTCCCATCCGCCTCATCGGTGTTCGCCTTAGCGACCTGTGTACCGGCAGTTACCAGATAAACCTGTTTGAGGATAACGAGGAACGCATTCGCCTGTATCAGGCCATGGATAATATCAACTTCAGGTATGGCGAGAAAACGGTTTGCCGTGCAGCGGGGATGGAGATAGGGGCAAGGACGTTTAATCCGTTTATGAGAGGGTAGGAGCCCCACCCAAACCCTCCCCGGAAGGGAGGACTTAAAAGCACTAAATAAAGTCTCCCCTGCCGGGGGAGATTTAGAGGGGGCTGAACTCTTTCTTCATCAACAAATCCGTCTGTTCATCGCTGCCAAGTATAAATTTATGGCTGCTGAATATTTTAAAACCTTCACGTTCGTAAAAGCGGATGGCATTGGCGTTACCTTCCCATACACCCAGCCATATATAGCTAAATTTGGCATCAATAGCGGTTTGGATGGCAAAATCTATCAGTTGCTTGCCTATTTGTTGCCCCTGGTATTCTTTGGAAACGTAAATACGTTCTACTTCCAAAGCGTCGCTATCCTGAAATTCGGTTTGGGCGGTACGGTAATTGAGCTTGATGTAACCGGCGGGTTCGCCATCTCTCATCGCAAAAAAGAAATGAGAATTGGGGTTGGCGAGTTGTTCTTCAAAACTTTGCAACGTGAAGGCTTTGGAAGCAAATGCTTCCATATCGGCCGGGTTATTCAGATGGGCAAAGGCATCAAAAAACGTCCGGCGGCTTAGTTCCAGCAGACGGACGGACAAATCGGGTGTTACCCGTTGTATATTAAAAGCAGCAGGCATAGCCCCAAAAATACTTAATCAAACTGGTTCTGCAAGCGCGAAAGGCGATCTATCATCAGGTTCAACTTCTCCTGCTCACTGGCAAAAATGCGGCCCTTTAAGTAAAAAGTACAAAACAGCAGCCAGGCAGCGGTTAAGCCATACGCTGCCAATTTAAAGGCGGTTGTTGCGCTCTGTAAAACTTCAAAAAAGTATAGGGTTAAGCCAATACTCAATAGTAATACATATAAATAATACATCCAGCCGTAAATGGTTGCGCGGCTCCGTTGGTATTCCTTAAGCCCTTCCAGGTAGGCGGATGGGTTAGTGGTTAAGTCCTGTTTGTGGATGAGGCGGTAATCGCGTATCATCACCAGCACATAAATAACCATGGTAGATAAAATAACGGCTATACCGGCATAAGTTACCCAGGAATGGAACACAAAAAACAGCATCACCATAAAAATACCGAATAAGGCCAGCAGCATACCCGTAATACTCCAGAAAAGGTTGCGCGTTAAGCTGCTCATCCCTTTTTTTACCTGTTTCAGCACTTCGTCTACTCCAACCGGCTCCAGTTTTGGCTGTCCCTGCCAAACCATCAATAAATGATCAAAGTCTTTCATAATGGTTGTATAATTCGGTTAATTTTTGTTTAATACGATATATCTTCACTCTTAAATTCCCTTCTGATATACCCGAAACGTCTGCTATTTCGGGATACGGCACTTCATCAAGCACCAATGTTATTATAATTCTTTCCGACTCTTCCAGCTTAGATATACACTTGTACAGCAAAGCAACCTGTTCATTTTTTGCAGAGAACTCCTCTGGTTTGTTTTCAGCAATTTGTGGGGTCAGCTCATCCTTGGCCTGCCGTTTTTCCGACCGCAGGTATGTTAAGCAGGTGTTCACCGCAATACGGTAGATCCAGGTTGATATAAGCGCCTGGTTACGAAACTTGTGCAGGTTTTGCCAAACCTTTAAAAAGGTTTCCTGCAACAGGTCATTGG
>NZ_CAMLOV010000061.1 GCF_946481715.1 uncultured Mucilaginibacter sp.
CTGCTGGACGAAGTGGTGAAGCATTTCGAGGATGTGCCGTTTGATGAGAACGAACGCCCCAAATACGCCATTGTTGGCCGCCCCAACGTAGGCAAGTCGTCTATCATCAATGCTTTAATTGGCGAGGAACGTAACATTGTTACCCCAATAGCCGGTACTACGCGCGATAGCATCCATATCCACTTTAATAAGTACGGGCACGACTTTATGCTGATAGATACTGCCGGTATGCGTAAAAAAACCAAAGTGAAGGAGAACATCGAATTCTACTCGGTAATGCGTACCATCAAAGCTTTGGAAGAAGCTGATGTGGTTATTATTATGATAGACGCCGTAGAAGGGATGGAATCGCAGGATGTAAACCTGTTCCACTTGGCAGAGAAGAATAAAAAAGGTATCGTTATTGTAGTAAACAAATGGGATCTGATTGAGAAGAACAACAAAACCATAAAAGTTTTCGAAGACCAGATAAAACAAAAAATAGCGCCATTTAGCGATGTTCCAATCGTATTTACCTCGGTGTTAGAAAAACAACGCGTATTGAAAGTAATCGATGTTGCTAACCAGGTTTACCAGAATCGCGCACGTAAAATACCAACGTCCAAGCTGAACGAGGTAATGTTGCCAATTATCGAGAATTATCCGCCGCCATCCTTAAAAGGCAAGTACGTAAAAATTAAATACATCACCCAGATAGCAGGCCAATCGCCCATGTTTGCGTTTTTCTGTAACCTGCCGCAGTATGTAAAAGAACCATATTACCGCTTCATCGAAAATCAATTGCGCGAGCATTTTGAGTTCTCCGGTGCACCAATACAGGTTTGGTTTAGGCAGAAGTAAGAGGCCTCAAATATTATTCACAATAGCGATGGGTTTAATCCATCGCTATTTTTGTTTTATGCGGTTCTGATTTAAAAATTAAACATTAAATTTGATTATGAACTTATTGGCAGAGAAAATTGAACTTGCGAAACGCTTGTTGGAAGTAGAGGACGAGCAGTTATTGATGCAAATTAAACAACTGTTTGATAATGATGGCAAAGACTTTTGGGATGATCTGCCTATTCATGTTCAACAAGGAATTGAGCGTGCGAAAAAGCAGGCTGCCGAAGGTAAGCTTACGCCCCATGACGAAGTAATGGCGAAGTACGAAAAGTACTTATGATCAGATCTATCGAATGGTCGGATGAAGCGAAGGAAACATTCGACGTTATAGTTTTGATCATTGAGGATAAATGGAGCACCAGGCAAGCAAGTGTTTTTATTAAAAGAGTTCGCAGAGTACTACAGATGATAGCCGTGCATCCCGATATGTACAAAGCCTCCATCTCTGGAGATGTGAGGCAGGCTGTTATTTCTAAACAAACTTCAATGTATTACAAAGTTGAGGAACGCTCCATCATTGTTTTGTATTTTTGGGATAACAGGCAAGAACCGTTGTTTGAATTAAAATAGCGATAGATAACCTGTCGCTATTTTTGTTTTGAGGTAAACGGCTATAGTGTCCCCACCCCAGCTTTCCATGTCAGCCTTATTCGTAAATTTACTGCGACTTAAAGCTATTATTTTTAGTAATTTTACTTCTACAATGACGCAACCAACCCTCAATAAATATAACATCAAATTCCGCGAAGCGCTTGCCGGTTTAAACCCCGAGCAACTTGCGGCTGTAAATAAAATGGATGGCCCGGTGCTGGTAGTGGCAGGCCCGGGTACGGGTAAAACACAGATCCTGGCGGCGCGAATCGGCAAGATATTAACTGATACCGATGCACAGCCCAACGAAATCCTTTGCCTTACCTATACCGATGCCGGCGCTGTTGCCATGCGTAAACGCTTGTTTGAGTTTATAGGCCCGGATGCTTACCGCATTAATATCTACACCTTCCATGCTTTTTGTAACGAGATCATCCAGGAGAACCTGGAGTATTTTGGCAAGCTGAATCTGGAGTCGTTATCCGATCTGGAATCGGCCATGCTGTTCCGCGAGCTGGTAGACGAGTTTGGTAACGAACATTTACTGAAGCGTTTCACCGGCGATATTTATTACGATGCACCCCGCTTAAAAACGCTGTTCTCTACCATGAAACGCGAGAACTGGAGCAAGGAGCTCATCGTAAAAGCCGTACAGGAATATTTAGACGACCTGCCCAACCGCGAAGAATTCATTTATAAGCGCGCCAACCTAAAAGCGGGCATCAATATAGGCGACCCAAAGCAAAAGGATATTGATAAGGCAAAAGATACCATGGCGAAGCTTTTGGCTGCCGTTGGCGAATATGATAACTACGCTGCCAAAATGAAGGTCCGCGGCCGATACGACTATGACGACATGATCATTTGGGTGCTAAAAGCCTTCCGCGAGAACGAGGAGATACTGCGCAAATACCAGGAACGCTACCAATACATTTTGGTGGATGAATTTCAGGATACCAGCGGTTCGCAAAACGAGTTGCTGAAATTTTTGCTGAACTATTGGGAAACGCCAAACGTATTTGTGGTCGGTGATGATGACCAGTCGATATTTAAATTTCAGGGGGCAAACATGAAAAACATCCTGGATTTTGCCGGGGATTATGTAAGCGCCCTGCATACGGTGGTGCTAAAACATAATTACCGCTCCAACCAGCATATCCTCGATATTTCTAAAGCCCTCATCAATAACAATAAAGAGCGCTTAACCAGTCAGCTTAAGCTGGATAAAAACCTTAAGGCATCGCACCCGCGTTTTAATGATTTGGTGGTGGAACCTACTATACAGGAATATGAAAACCCGGCACAGGAACTGGTGAACGTGGCTTTACAAATAAAAGCCCTGGTGGATAAAGGCACCGAGCCCGGCGAAATAGCGGTAATATACCGCAACCACAGCCAGGTAGAGGAGCTGCTTACCTATCTGGAAGCACAAAAGATAGCCGTAAACACCAAGCGCAAAATAGACGTCCTTACTGTACCGTTCGGCGAGAAGATATTGAACATCCTGCGCTATTTGGCCATGGAACTCGATTCGCCATACAGCGGGGATGAGCTGCTGTTCGAGATACTGCATTACGACCTGTTCAGTATCCCCCCGATAGAAATCGCTAAAGCAAGTATCGCGGTAGCAAAAGAAAACTTCGCGACAGCAAACAAAAACGAACCGGTAACCAGCCTGCGCCGCCACATCCACGAGATGCGCATTGCACAGCAAACCGACTTGTTTGGCAAGCAGCCAAATGTGGAAATGAAATACCTCATTAATGATATTGATGAGCTGCTGAAATCGGCAGTGAGTGTTACGTTGCAGCAATTCTTCCAGGATGTGGTTACCAAGATGGGGATCCTCAAATACATTATGCAGCAGCAGGATAAGGGAACCCACATGCAGATCCTTACAAGCTTCTTCGATTTCCTGAAGGATGAAAGCCGTAAGAACCCCGAAATAAAACTGGCCGACCTGATAGCTACCATCGAGCTGATGAAGAAAAACAACATCAGGCTGGAGTTGAACAAGGTCATCTTCTCCGATAACGGCATTAACTTCCTAACCGCACACGGCTCTAAAGGGCTGGAGTTTGAGCACGTATTTTTCATCGGTTGCGATAAAAAAACATGGGATGGCAAAGGGCGCAACTACGGTTTCAGCTACCCGGATACACTGACAAGTTCTGCATCGGATGACATTGCCCAAAAAGAAGAAGCGCGGCGTTTGTTCTATGTGGCCATCACCCGCGCAAAACAATGCCTAAACATTTCGTATGCGGGCAAGGATGCAAAAGGGAAAGACCAGGAACCATCGCAATTTATCGGCGAAATACTGGCAGATACTGAGCTGAAACTTCAATTCCCGAAGGTGAGCGACACGGACATGCTTGGCTTCTTCGCAACCCAATTTAGCGAAGCGGATAAACCGGTTGTAGAATTGCTGGACAGGAATTATATTAACCAACTGTTGCAGAACTATACGCTCTCGGTTACGCATCTCAACAATTATTTAGACTGCCCGCTGCGGTTTTACTTCCAGTGCCTTATCCGGGTGCCCTCAGGCAAAAGCCCGTCGGCCACGTTTGGGCAAGCCGTTCACTGGGCGCTTAACAAGGCATACCGTAAACTGCCCGACTACGGAAATGAGTTTATGCCTACGGCCGATTTTGTGCAGGAATTTAAATGGTATATGTACCGCAACCGCGATTCGTTCACCAAGGCGGATTTTAAGCTGCGGGTAGATTATGGCGAAAAGATACTGCCGCCTTACTACGAACTGAACGCCCCCCACTGGAACAAAATAGCCCAAACCGAACGCAGCATCAAAAACATTGAAGTAAGCGGCGTGCCTATAAAAGGCAATCTGGACAAAATGGAATTCGACGGTAAAAACGTTACCGTGGTAGATTATAAAACCGGCAGGGTGCGTAACGCGAAGGATAAACTGCTTCGCCCAACCAACGATGCGCCCAACGGCGGCGATTACTGGCGCCAGGCGGTGTTTTACAAAATATTGGTAGATAACGACCGCACTAATGACTGGCAGGTGGTAAACACCGTATTTGATTTTATTGAACCGGTAAGCGAGGAATATTTTAAAGAAAAGGTGGTGATAAGCCCGCAGGATATTGAGGATGTTACCAATCAAATTACATCTGTTTACCAAAAAATATTGAATCACGAATTCAGCATAGGCTGCGGAAAAAAAGAATGCGACTGGTGCCATTTTGTAAAAAGCAATTTTAAGCAAACGGGTAACATTTTGGAGACAGTTGAAGGGGAGGAAACAGAATAATTAAATTGCCTCTATGAAAAGCGCTTTTATCCTCTTGCTTTCCTGCTTTACCCTCTCCGCACCCGCACAAACCGTGGTAAAACAAGACGCGGCCATTAAACAAATGGTGGATGAGGTATCCAATAAAAACATAGAGGCCATTGTGCGTAAACTGGTAAGTTTTAAAACCAGGCATACCCTAAGCGATACGCTTAGCAAAACCGAAGGTATTGGTGCTGCGCGTAACTGGATAAAGGCGGAATACGAACGTTATGCCGCGGCATCAAACGGGCGCATGAAAGTGCAATTTGATGTATTTGTGCAACCCCAGGGCAGGCGTTTAAGCAAAGCCACCACCATGAAGAATGTACTGGCTGTTTTAAAGGGTACCGATACTGCCGACCACCGCGTTTACATTGTATCCGGCCATTATGATTCCCGTGCGACAAAGCCAATGGATTCTACGTCCTTTGCTCCCGGTGCAGTGGATGATGCGTCAGGTACCGCAGTTTCTATGGAACTGGCACGGGTGATGGCAAAACGTTCGTTCCCGGCCACTATCATTTTTATGGCGGTTGTGGGTGAAGAACAGGGTTTATATGGCTCAACCAATGTAGCCAAACGTGCCAAGACCGAAGGCTGGCAGGTGGATGCCATGTTGAATAATGATATCGTAGGCAACACCTACGGCATGGAAACGGGGCTAAAGGATAACCGCAGCATCCGGGTGTTTAGCGATGGTATACTAACCGCGGCAACCGAAAAAGAAATAGCTGCGCTGAAATCTCTCGGCGGCGAAAACGACGGAGCTTCCCGGCAGTTGGCCAGGTATGCGAAAGAGATTGGCGAACGCTATGTAGAGCAACTGGATGTAAAACTCATTTACCGTACAGACCGCTACCTGCGCGGTGGCGACCATCTTCCCTTTTTAGAACAAGGTTTTGCCGCCGTACGGTTTACCGAAATGAACGAAAATTTCAATCGCCAGCACCAGGATGTACGTAAAGAAAACGGCGTAGATTACGGCGACCTGCCCGATTTTGCGGATTATGATTATACGCAAAAAATTGCCCGAATGA
Source organism: uncultured Mucilaginibacter sp. (assembly GCF_946481715.1). The sequence goes on from NZ_CAMLOV010000061.1 coordinate 5,818, forward strand.
ACCTTTCCATCTTGGCAAATTTGGCATCAGCACCCGGTCAGCCACAAAACGTGGGCGTTATCACCAGCGACCTTACCAACAAAACAAAACTGAAATGGGATGCTCCAAAAGGTAAAGCGCCTGCGGGTTATTATGTACTGATGCGCGAAACCATCAGCCCTTACTGGGAAAAGAAGTTTTATATAACGGATACCAATGCAACCATCGGGTATTCAAAAGATAATTACCTGTTTGCAGTGCAGTCGGTAGATGCCACAGGCCACGAGAGTTTGCCGGTTTACCCTAAGCCGGTACGATAAGTTTATATTGTATAAGCGCAATATCTTGCGTCTCCCGCGGGACAAGGAACGACGCGGACGGCAAAATTATTTAACGCTTCGTTTTTGCACAATAAAATATCCTGCTACAAAAACCACTACGCCAACTATCAGGCTTACAAAAACATCTTTAGTAAATACATCGATGTTTATTGCTGGCGTTGCGTTTGTTTTGCCAAGCCCCATTTTAAACATGCTCATTAATGCAAGCATAGGGTGGTCGTAAGGGAAAAGGTAGCTATATTCCCAGTTTTTTGCTACGATAAGCCCCACAATGGTACAAATAAAGCCGATGCCCATTGGTTTTAAAAAGTCGCTCCAAAGCAAACTCATCAAAAATTGTAACGAAAGGATACCCAACGCAGAAAGGAACAGTTTAAAATAGATCTCAAAAAACTCCACTTCCATATGGTAAGTGTTAAACTTAAGCTCAGGTTTTAACACACTCAAAAAATTACCAAATGCAATGGTCAATAATGCAAAAAGCATCATACATAAAAACACCAAAAATAAAGCATAAAAATATTTAGCAGCATATACCGACCAGCGGGAGATGGGTAAACTAAAAAGCGTTTTCCAGGTATCGGCTTTATGCTCAACGTTGTTTACAGAGTACGCCACAAATATTGCATACATAGGTAATAGCAACGAACCCATAATGCCCAGGGCAAAGCTGCCAAATTGTAGCCATAGGCCCATTCCGGCCATCCCGGTAAACTTTTCGCTTTTTAAGTAAACGCCAACGCTAACCAACAATGTAATTAACAAGGGCAATATAATGGCACCCCAAAAACCGGGCGTTTTGCGGCTCTTGTAAAATTCCGACCGGAACGATAATATAAATCCCTTCATCTGTGGTTAATTGCTTTTGGTTATAGAGAGGAATAAATTCTCCAGGTCTTTATGCTGTTTGTTTATGGCAAATACCGTAATGCCGTTTTGGTTAAGCAGGGCATTTATTTCGCCCATTTGTTTTTTTGATATAAAGGGCACGGTAAGGTTCTCGTGATTGATATCGGTAACCGTGTAGTTGTTGCGTTTGAGCAGGTTTGCGGCATCCACAGTGTTATCTGTCTCTACATATACCTGCGGCTGGCTAATAGCCTCCAGGTCCTTTACGCTGCCCTGAAACAGCAATTCGCCATTATTAATGATGCCTACATGCGTGGCCATTTTTTCAATCTCGGCCAAAAGGTGGCTGCTGATAAATACGGTTTTATTATGGTCGCGCGTTAAACGCACCAACAGTTCACGAATCTCTATGATGCCATTGGGGTCTAACCCGTTGGTGGGCTCATCAAGCACCAATAGTTTGGGGTCGCTCAATAAGGCGAGGGCTATACCCAGGCGTTGTTTCATGCCAAGGGAATATTGCCCGGCTTTTTTATGGGCGGCGTTGGTTAATTTAACCAGGCCCAGCATTTCATCAACCCGTGCGTCATTCACGCCAAGCAGCATAGCGCGGTTCAGCAGGTTTTCGCGGCCGCTCATGTGGGCATATATAGCGGGCTGCTCTATCAACGAGCCTATTTCAGATAATATAGCTATCCTATTAGTTTGTAATTCTTTCTCGAAAACAAAAATGCTGCCTTCGTCTGTTTTTAACAGGTTAAGCAGCATTTTTATGGTGGTGGTTTTCCCGGCACCGTTTGGGCCTAAAAACCCATATATACTTCCTTCCGGAACTTGAAGCGATAATGATTTAACAACCTGCTGGCTGCCAAAGCTAAACGATAGTCCTTCGGTACGAATTACCATACGTTTTCCTGGGCAACAGATACAACAGTTTTTACTAAACCAAGCCCTTTTCCAAAAAGAGATTTAGCTTGTTTGGCCGATGCATGTGCAGATGCAAATTGTTCTGTTTTTTGTTCAAATTGGTAACTTACCCCCATTACAATGGCAAACAATACAGGTGCCAGTAATAAAATGAATGGATTTGAATTTGAAACTAACTTTTTCATTGTGTGTTGATTTTTGATAGAACAAAGAAATACTAAATAAACCGGTTGCAAAAAACATTTAGGCCAACGGGCTGCATTTGTAGATGAACGGCGTTTTACAGGCAATTGCCAGTTCATCGGTTATAAAAGCCAGTTCGTCGAAAAAAGCACCGGTGCACTGTAATTCAAAGGCTTTTTTAGCATCAAAACGCTACTTTAGGTGCTGTGATAACGTATAATATTTAATGAAGAAAAGCTGGCAAATATTCTGGCATGTGTTTTTTTGGCTGAGCATGATCTCGTTCTTCATGTTCATCGTGTACAGCGGCGGCAAAACCAGCCTGCAAAACCTCGTGGTAATATTTGTATTGTTTGGTGTGGTAAACATAGGTTTGTTTTACCTCAATTACCTAACGTTTATACCCCGCTTTTTAGACAAGAAAAAATACTGGCAATACGCCGTTGCTGGCCTGGTCACCATGATTGCGGTTGGGTTGGCAAAATATGGGCTGGCCCTGCTGTTTAAGCACATTATACTGGTACGCGCGGGCAAACAGATCTCTTTTTGGGATTACGAGTTCAGTACGTTTTTTACCAGCCTTGTGTTTGTATTTTTGAGTACGGTTTACAGGTTTACGGTAGACTGGTTCCTGAACGAGCGGATACAGCGCGACCTGGAGAACCAGCGCCTCAGCGCCGAGCTATCCTTCCTAAAATCGCAGATAAACCCGCATTTCCTGTTCAATTCGTTAAACAGTATCTATTCGCTCGCCTATCAAAAATCAGATACAACGCCAGAGGCCATCCTGAAACTATCAGAAATTATGCGTTACATGCTTTACGAGTGTAACGATAATAAAGTAGAGTTAACCAAGGAGCTGCAATACCTGCAAAACTATATCGACCTGCAAAAGATCCGCTTTGGAAATAAGGCTTTCATTAATTTTGAAATAACGGGCGAGGTGACCAACCAGCTTGTAGTTCCCTTGCTGCTCATATCCTTTATCGAAAACGCATTTAAGCATGGCGTAGCTAACGACCCCGCGGCGCCCATTGTGCTCAAAATAAACCTGAGCGACGGGCACCTTTACTTTTTTGTGCAGAATAAAAAACACACCCATAACCGCGATGCATCGGGCGGTATTGGGCTTGTTAATGTTAAACGCCGGCTCGACCTGCTTTACCCCTCTAAATATAATTTAGAAATTCGCGACGAAACCGATACTTACACTGTACAATTATCCTTAGTTTTATAACCAATCATGATAAGATGCCTTGTAGTTGACGATGAGCCCCTGGCCCTCCACATACTGGAAGATTATATCTCCAAAATACCTTTCCTAACGCTGGTAAAATCAACCACCAACCCTATCGAGGCGCTGACGCTGGTACAGGATGGCGGCATCGACCTGGTGTTTCTGGATGTACAGATGCCCGAACTTACCGGCATCCAGTTCCTCAAAATATCAAACGGAAAGGCAAAGGTTATCCTTTGTACCGCTTACCCGCAATATGCGCTGGAAGGCTACGAACTGGATGTGATAGACTACCTGTTAAAACCCATCGCTTTCGACCGCTTTTTTAAATCGGTACAAAAAGCTCAAACCGTTATTGCCCCAACCGCTAAGCCCGTTACACCCGCCGAGCCCGTCAAACAGGATGATTTTATGAGCGATTTTATCTTTGTGAAAACCGAGCATAAAATACAAAAGGTTTACCTGCACGATATTTTGTTTATAGAAGGGTTAAAGGATTACATTTCTATCTTCACCCCCGCCGAGCGCATTATTACTTTACAGGGTATGAAAAAAATGGAAGATGCCCTGCCCGAAAAATATTTTATGCGGGTACATAAATCCTATATCGTATCCATCAACAAGATAGACAGTATCGAACGTAGCCGCATTTTTATCGGCGATAAGGTTATCCCTGTGGGCGATACCTACCGCGAAGATTTCTTTAAAATAATTGACGGGAAGAATATATAGGTAGCTAATTATATTTAATGCAAAACGCCATGCCTGCTTTATTAGCAAACATGGCGTTTTGTGTTATTCGGGTAATACGTATTAATTAAAGCTCACACCGGTGTAGCTGGCGTTTATAACAATTTTGTTTGCTGAGTTGTTGCTGCCTACATAACCCTTATAGGTTTTGGTAGATGACCAGCCGCGGTCCTCATCTGATGGCGATTTGGAGGTTACTTTTACCCTGTCGTCATCGTAATTAAAGTTACCAAACTTGGTAGTTACATCAAAGTTAAAGTTTTCCAGCTGTTTAAAATCAAAGTTGATTTTGGTGAACTGGGCGTCAACATTAATGTTCTTCACTGTTTTATCTATAGTGCCTATTCGGAAGCCGTCGCCATATTTTATATTCACATCTGCGGCACCTTTTAGTCTGTCGATGCTTATACCTCCAAATTTGATATCCGCATCAATGTTGTTTATGCTTCCTACTTTTATTTTAGTGTATGCCACACTTATTTTTCCATTATTGCAAGAGGCCACTGATGAATTCCCGTCACCAAAACGCAGGTCTATTTCATTTTGCGAGTTTGAAAGTTGCCCGGCAGTTAAGTTGCCATAAGATACCTTGATGAAAGTTTTGCCAGACAGATCGGGCAGTATTACTGCGCCAAACCTGTTATTGATATCAATAGGGTTGCCGGCAGGCATGTACACTGTATAGTTGATCTCTATGCTTTGGTGGTTATTGCGGCGGTTTGATTCGCTGTGGAATAAGTTAGTTTTGAATGAAACTGTTGAGCCCACCTTGCTATCATCAACGCTCGAGCCGTTATACATATCGTTTACCGCGTCGGCATCATCCGAACCGAATTTCATTTGCACGTCAACCTTAAACTCGCTTTTATTCCAGGTGTTTACGGTTATTTTGCCAAAACTGTTGCTTATCTGTAGCAAATCATTGGCATCCACACTGTAGCTTTTGCTGTAGTTTTTTATCTTTTCGGTGATCTCGCCGCTGGCAACCTTTTGCTTGTATTCGGCGCTATCCGTTTTCCAGTTAACGTTGCCGTTAAGGTTTTTAAAACTGCTAAAGCTATCATTCATATCTGGCACCATGCCGCTAAAGCTGCCTGCAAAGTTTTTGCCGAAGTCCTTGAAATCTTTGCCGAAATCCTTGCCAAAGTCTTTAAATTTCATTTTAAATTCTTTGTTAAACTTTTTCGAGGCGATAACCATCTTCTGCACGCTTTTATCCATCCGCAGTTTATTCATTTTTACCTGCAGCTTGCTCATTTCTTTTTGCAAGTCGCCCATTTGTTTCTGGAAGGCCTTGTCGTCAAGTTGTTCTGTCGGGGCATCCGGAGTTTGCGGTGCTGCGGGGGCAACAGGCTTTGCCTGTGCAAAAGCCGCGGTGCTGATGGCAATGCTTACAATTAATGCAAGCATCCTGTGGTTAAATATCTTTAGTTCCATTTTGTTGTTCCTTTTTGCTTTGATTGAATTGTTGTATTACACTTAATTGCTGATTAAGCACCTCGGTTTGTATTTGCAAGTTCCGGATCATTGCACGTAGAACACGTTCCTGGTTAGGGCTGGTGGCCAAATCTGTACTTAGTTTTTTATAGTTTGCCTGCATTTTTACCAGTTCATTGTTAAACTCATTGTAAAGTTGCGGGTCGAATTTTGCTATTTGTTTTAATTCAACTCTTTTGGTTTCTATCAGCGATGCATACTGTGCCTGCTGTTTGGCATAAGTAGGGTTGATGGAGGCGAGGTCAACCTCGCCGCTTGTTTTTTGGTTTTGTGTGTATATACCGAAGCCGATGCCCATAACTACGATGATCATGGCGGCTACCCTTAGCACGAAGCCAAGTGAGTAGGTTTTTGCTTCTCGCTTTTTTGGCGCTTCTGCCTCCCAGGCATCCAGTTCTTTTGAGATGTTATTCCAGATATCGGCGCGGGGTTGCAGGTCGTCAAATTCTTCCCTGTTTTCTGCCATAAAATCTTCTAAACGCTTGCTCATTTTGTTATTCCTTTGCTAATTAGTATCTCGTTCAACTTTCTTTTCGCTCTTAAAAACTGGGTGCGCGATGTATTTTCGTTTATCCCCAGTACCTGGCCAATTTCTTCGTGGTCGTACCCCTCTAATAAGTAAAGCGATAATACCACCCGGTAGCCATCCGGCAATTCTTTCATGGCCTCTTTTATTTGTGCCACTTTATATTGAATATCCTCATCGTCCCAGGGCTCCTCGTCAGCAACATTATCCAGGTGCCCGTCTTCTATCTCCACCAGGTCCAGCTTGCGTTTGCGCAGCAGGTTTATAGCACGGTGTACCACTATTTGTTTTAGCCAGAGCCCAAAGGTTGTTTCCTGCCTAAAATCTTTCAGCCGGTTAAAAGCATCGGTAAAAGCCTCCTGTAAAACATCTTCCGCTTCGCCAACGTTGCCCACAATCCTAAAGGCAATGTTCAGCATCGCTTTAGAATATAGTTTGTACAACTCATAGCAGGCTTTTTTGCTTCCCTGCTTACACTCAACCACCAGTTGATAATGTTTATCTACAAATACCGCTTCCAATTATTTTGTGAGGTTTCAAGTTAAATGACGCGGGCTATTTAACAACGTTGCATGCAGTATGAAAAAAATAAACGATTTAGCAATATTAAGTGTAATAAGATAAAATAAAGTTGCGGCTTATACGTTTAAAGCGCTCAAAAATGCACGCGATTCAGGTATTGAAAAATCAACCATTGTTGTTTTCGAACCCCAATAATCTGTTAACCTTCAAGTCGTGTAAGTAGTTGTCTACGGCTTTTACAGCATTTTGATACCTATCATCCCCCGTGCCGCTTATCAGCACATAATTTGTGTTTAATGCCGTCAATTCTTTGTGCCACACATCCATAAAATGTTCGCGCATTTCCGGGAAATCGCGCAGGGGGTCTTCCTCCCAGGGGAGGTCGATGTTTAGGAGTAAATAAAGGTTGTAAGGGTGTTTTGGCAATTCATCCAGTACCTCCTGCGGAGATTTGCCAAAGGTATGATCGCTCCAAATTTTTACGGTGATAAAGGTGGTATCGCAAATAAGCAGTTTGTTTGCCTGCGGCATAATTTCTTTTTCCAATGCCAGCTGGCCGGTAAACATATTTATCTCGTCCTGCCAGGTAGGTGGGGCAACAAGCGCCGCGCAGTAACCACGGGCATACTCGGGTACCCAAACCGTATTATAATGCCTGGCCAAAAATGCCGACATGGTAGATTTGCCGGTAGATTCGGGGCCAACCACAGCTATTTTGATGATTTCGGAATGCGGATGTTCGATGTCGGATTTATTCATTAACCTCTGTTCTTCAAAGTTCTATTGCCCCTTCAGGGGGGCGGGGGGCTGCTTCTTATAATCTTTCCGCCAATCTACGTAACCCATCAGTGCAATGCCCACATAAATGGCATACATTACTGCGGTAAGATGCAAGTCTTTATACAGATACACGCCTACATATATTACATCAACAAATATCCATATCAGCCAGTTTTCTAACACCTTTCGCGCCAAAAATACCTGCGCTACCAGGCTGCAGGCAGTACAAAAGCTATCCAGGTAGGGGAACGACGCGGTAGTATACCGCAAAAGCGTGCCTAAAATGAAAGTGAACACCACAATTGCGCCTGCCGAGAGCAGTACTTCAGTTTTGGTTATACGAGCAACCGGTATCTTTTTTTCCTCGGCAGGTTTGTGGCTCCAATAATACCAGCCATATAGGTTTATTATAAAGAAGTAAACCTGCAGCCCCATATCGGCAAACAAATGCGCTTCAAAAAAAATAAAAATGTAAATGGTAACGCTTACGGTGGCGATGGGCCAGTTCCAGATGTTGTTTTTGGCTGCCAGGTACACGCAGATAAGCCCGGTAATAACGCCGGTGATTTCGAGCCAGGTTTGATGCTGCCACCAATCCTGTAGCAGGTGTACAATTTGCATGTGGTAAATATACGCAAGCAAATTATAAATTGGCTATCTAACCACAAAGGGCGCTAAGCCAAGCAATTCCCCTAAACAAAGGGCACAAAGTTTTTAATTCTTTGCGCCCTTTGTGCCCCTTTCTTTGAGTCCTTGGTGGTTAAAATACGCCTACCAAATCTTCACCCTCTTTGCGGGATCCAACCACATTTTATCGCCCTTTTTAATTCCAAAAGCTTCGTAAAACTCCGGAACATCGGTAAACGGCCCATTTACGCGCATAAAGCCCGGCGAGTGTACATCACTAAGCAACTGGCTCGCTAACGATTCGGGTCTGTCGTGCCCAAGCCAGCCAAGGGCGTAGCCCATAAAATAACGCTGGGTTGGCGTAAGCCCGTTAATTTTTTTACCCTCTTTATATTGCGCGGTCTTTTTAAAGGCATCCAGCCCTATCACAATGCCGCCCAGGTCGGCAATGTTTTCGCCTAAGGTTGCCTTGCCATTTACATGCTGGTCGCCAACTTTGTAGCCGTTAAACTGCTCCACCAGCATCTGCGCGCGTTGGGCAAACTTGGTAGAGTCCTCAACCGTCCACCAGCCTTTAAGATTGCCCACTTCATCGTACTGGCGGCCCTGGTCGTCAAAACCGTGTGTAATTTCGTGGCCAATGGTTGATGCTGCCGCATAACCGTAAACTACTGCATCGTCAATGTTTTCATCCAGTGCGCCTGGTATCATAAATATAGCGGCAGGCAATACAATTTCATTGTTAGATGGGTTATAGTAGGCATTGTAGGTTTGCGGTGTCATCCCCCATTCTGTACGGTCAACGGGTTTGCCCAACTTATCGGCATTTATATGGTGTAAAAATACGCTTGCCCGCATCACGTTTTGCGCGTAAGAAGCCCTGTCTATCGTTAAATCGGTGTAGTCTCTCCAGTGATCCGGGTAACCTACTTTAGGCATCACTTTGGCCAGTTTGCCGTAAGCTTTCTCTTTTGTTACAGGGCTCATCCAGTCCAATTTTTCAATATGCTCCTTAAAGGTGCCGCGCATATCCTCTACCAGCTTAACGTAACGCTCTTTTGTTTTCTCGGGGAAGTATTCTTTCACAAATATCTGCCCAAGCACTTCGCCCATCAGGCCGTTCTCGGTATCCAGTACGCGTTTCCAGCGGGGTAGTTGTTCTTTACGCCCGTAAAGCGCCATGCCAAAAAAGCGGAAGTTCTCCTCATCAAAGGCTTTGCTGAGGTATGGACTGGTATCGCTTACCAGGTTTTTTTTCAAGTAATTTTTCCAGTCAGTTAGGCTATATCTGGTAAGCGCTTCGTTTACGGCTTTATAATACTCCGGTTGGCCTACAATTACGGTGTCCACATTTTTGTAATCCATTTGCTCAAGCGTGGCGGGCCAATTTATGGCAGGAGTCAGTTTGCTTAAACCGGCTATGGGCATTTTGTTGTAATTAGCATACGGGTCGCGCAGGTCTTCCAGCTTGCGGGAGTTTGAGGCCAGGAATTTCTCCAACTCATAAGTTTTATCAGCTGCCGCCGCAGCTGTTGCAGCATCAAGCCCAATTAGTTTAAATAGTACCGGCAAGTGCTTTTGCTGATAATCTGCCCGGATGATTACGCTGTGTTTATCATTGTTAAAATAATAATCGCGGTTGGGTAGCCCAATGCCGCCCTGGTAAAACTGTAGGGCCATTTTGCTGCTGTTTTTATCGTCTTGCCCAACATATGTACTAATGGGGTTGGGTACCCCGAGCGTTGATAAGTGGGCAAACTCGGCAACAAGGCCTTTTATATCGGTAATTTTATCTATCAGTTCAAGCTCCGTTTTAAGTGGTGACAGCCCCTGCTTTTCTATGTTAGCAGTATCAAGCCCGCTGTAATAAAAATCGCCTATCTTTTGCGTATTGGTGCCTTTTTCTGCATTGGCTTTTAAGGCGTCTTCATTTATTTTTTTCAATTTATTGCGCAGGTCATCCTGCACCAGGTTGCCGATGCTCCAGGAGGAATAAGCGGCAGGTATAGGGTTTTCTTTTAGCCACTTGCCGTTGGCATACAAGAAGAAATCGTCGCCGGGTTTAACAGTGGTATCAATGTTTTTAAAAATGCGGTCGTTTTCGGCATAAAGCTTGGCCTTATCATCTCCGGAGTTTTTGCATTGGTTAAGGAGCAATGCCGAAACGGCAAAAAGCGCAAAAGCGCGGGTGTTCATTTTTTTGTTCATATTATAGGCAGTGTATGTAAATTAATACAGGATGTGTATGGAAAAACAGAAACTCGATTCCTGATAAAGATACGGAGTTAAATTAATTTCCAATTAATTGCATAAGAGCAAACCAAGTAAAAATTATTTTACAAATTATTAAACATAAAAGTTGTGAGATTTTAATCACATAATTATATGATTATCGTCACCTAATTATTTAAGTTGTTAATTATCAGTATGTAAACTGTTTCATTGTGTCGGTTTAACAGTTTAAAACTAAGCAAAAGCAAAATAAACCGTTTAAACAAGTATTTGCTAAACACAAAAAACATGGCTTTAAATTTGTTAAAACCTAATCGGTCCTGCATCATCCTATAAAAACATAAATACATCTACCTATGTAAAAACGTTTTCGGTGTTCAGGCTTATTTGAATTCTCAGTAGCCCAAGTTGAGATGATTTGTTCTTTTTTTTGGGTTTAATCAATAGTTTAAATTAATTAGGGGAAAAGGGAGCTTCCAAAAGGCTCTCTTTTTTTGTGCCATAAATTTTGCTATGCGTGCATAATACTTTACTTTAGCCTTTCCAATACGTAACCATGCAGTTTGAACTTACCGAAGAGCATTTAATGATACGCCAGGCCGCGCGCGATTTTGCCCAAACCGAATTAAAACCCGGCGTGATAGAACGCGACGAGCACCAAAAATTCCCGGCCGAGCAAATAAAAAAACTTGGCGAATTGGGCTTTTTAGGAATGATGGTGTCGCCCGAGTATGGCGGAAGCGGTATGGATGCTATATCGTACAGTATTGTGATGGAGGAGCTATCTAAAGTAGATGCATCCGCATCGGTAGTGGTATCGGTAAATAACTCGCTGGTTTGCTATGGGCTGGAGAAATATGGCAACGAAGAGCAGAAACAAAAATATTTAATACCGCTTGCACAGGGCCAGGTAATAGGTGCCTTTTGCCTGAGCGAACCCGAAGCGGGATCTGATGCTACCTCGCAGCATACTACAGCAATTGATATGGGCGACCACTACCTGCTCAACGGTACCAAAAATTGGATAACCAACGGCAGCACTGCATCTACCTATATTGTAATGGCGCAAACCGATGCCTCAAAAAAGCACCGTGGTATTAACGCGCTTATTGTAGAGAAAGGGCTGGAAGGCTTTACCGTTGGCCCTAAGGAAAACAAGCTGGGTATCCGCGGCTCAGATACTCATTCGCTAATGTTTACCGATGTTAAGGTGCCTAAAGAAAACCGCATTGGCGAAGATGGCTTTGGTTTTAAGTTTGCCATGGCCACGCTGGAAGGCGGGCGCATTGGTATAGCATCGCAGGCATTGGGGATAGCAGCGGGTGCGTATGAACTATCGGTGCAATATGCTAAGGAGCGCAAAGCCTTCGGCAAAACGTTGGCCGATTTACAGGCTATACAGTTCAAGCTGGCCGATATGGCAACCGAAATTGAGGCGGCACGTTTGCTTTGCTACCGAGCCGCATGGTTAAAAGATAACCATCTGCCTTACGCCCAGGCTGCATCTATGGCGAAACTCTTCGCATCAGAAACCGCTATGCGTACCACAGTAGAAGCTGTGCAGATACACGGCGGATACGGTTTTGTAAAGGAGTACCATGTAGAACGCCTGATGCGCGATGCCAAAATAACGCAGATATACGAAGGGACATCCGAAATTCAGCGCATCGTTATCTCGCGCGAGGTGTTAAAGTAATTAATAATTTACTTAAATTTGGGTATGACGGATAAAGAGTTATTAGCTGCAATGAAAGAAAACATTGAACGCCTAAAACTACTGTTGGCAAATTTTACCAAAACCACTCGTCGAGGTGGATGAAGAATTACCGCCCTTAATTCACCCCACTGTCATTTCCCGCGAAGTTTTGAAATAGTTATACTCTTTTGTTACTTTTGAAAAAGTATATCAAATTAGTAGACTATTTTATCTATGATAAGGAAACTCATTTTTAGCGCGGCAATCTTTGCTTCACTATCCAACATAGCTTCGGCACAAACAAAACTGGCAACAGGCACCTGGCGCGGTGTATTAAAAACTGCAACAGGTAACGAGATACCCTTTAACTTTGAAGTTACGGGCAGCGGCAAACAAGAACTTGCCGTAATTAATAGTACCGAGCATTTTAAAGTGCCAGGCGTAACCGGCAAGGGCGATTCCGTATTTATCCGTATGCCTTTATTCGATTCGGAATTCAGGCTAAAACAAACCGGTAACACGCTTGCCGGCCAGTTTATTAAACACCTTGGCGTGCGCGATGTTGCAATGGAATTTACGGCAACAGCCGCCACCCCTTACCGTTTTTTTAAAGAGGCCGAAAACCCTAAGTACAATGTAAGCGGGCGCTGGTCGGCTGTATTTGGCGAAGGTGCCGATAGGGACACCACCGTTGGAGAGTTTAAGCAAGCAGGCGCCAAGGTAACGGGCACCTTTTTAACCACCACGGGCGATTACCGCTTTTTGGAAGGGACCGTTGCCGGCGACCAGCTTTACCTAAGCTGCTTTGACGGCGGGCACGCTTTTTTATTCACCGCAAAAATTGCTGATGGCAACACGCTGACCGATGGTAAATTCTTCTCGGGCTTAACGGGCACCGATGTGTGGACCGCCGTGCGCGACGAGAACGCCAAACTACCTGATGCCTATTCTCTGGCCGCCTTAAAGCCGGGCTATAAAAAATTAGCATTCAACTTTAAGGATTTAGCCGGCAAGCCGGTATCGCTGGAGGACGAGCGTTTTAAAAATAAGGTGGTTATTATCCAGATCATGGGGTCGTGGTGCCCTAATTGTATGGACGAAACCGCCTATATGGTAAACTACTACAAAAAATTCCACAAAAGGGGCGTTGAAGTTGTAGGGCTGGCCTATGAGCGCACTACCGATTTTGCAAAATCGCAAAAAACGGTTACGCAGATAAAAGACCGTTTTGATATCCCCTACCCTTTATTAATAACCGGCTACACCAGCAACAAGGACGAAACCGCCAAAAGCTTGCCCATGCTTACCAAAGTTGTTGGCTTCCCAACTACTATTATTATTGATAAAACCGGCGATGTGCGTAAAATACACACCGGCTTTAGCGGCCCCGGCACGGGTGAGCACTATACCGAATTCATTAGCGAGTTTGAGAAATTAACAGAAGACTTGCTGGCCGAGAAAGCTTTATAATTAGCAAACAAAAGCTGGTTTGTTTACTTTTACAGGTATGCAATCAACCCTCCATGTCCTCAACGGCGATGCCATGTTACCCGACTTTGTGCAGGCGGATATAGCCGGCGATGTGATGATATGGCGCGAGGTATTATCAGAAGGGCCGCTTGCCAAAAATATCACCTCTGCTGCTTTTTGGCAAATGCGCTCGGATTGGATAAGCGAAACCTTTGGCGAAACACCCGAAGGCTACCATGTTGGTATGATTGTACCATTAGAAAAACTAAGCGCACCTTACGAAGAGATAAACCTGTGGTTCGAGTTCGACCTGCATTGCCAGGTAAACTTGCTGGGCGCCATGATGATGCTGAACCAGCAAACCAACCTATCGGCTCCTGAAGTTTACCTTATCAGCCCTGCCAACTTCCCGGGCGTAGAAAGCTTTACCGGTATGGGCGAATTGAACGGCGAACAGTTAGGCTACCTGTACGATAACATCCGGGTGCAACTGAGCGAATATGATTTTACCATAGCCGCCGAAGCCTGGGCTTTATATGTTAGCGGGGATGCGGCCAAACTAAGTACCTGGCTTGCCGAAACTCCGTTTTGGGGTAATATGCCCAACCTTAAACCCGCTTTAGAAGCGCATTTAAAACGCCTGGAATTTAATACCGATGGCTTAAACTACATCCATCAAAAGTTGTTGGGTATTTATAAAAGCGGCATCCATACAAAGCCGGGCATCTACCAATCCTTTTGGCAAACAGAAAAGATATACGGCATGGGCGATAGCCAGTTGGATACTTACCTGCAGCAATTGGCCGATAAACACCTCATTAGCCTTTAGCGCTACTATAACACCGGTATGGTTACAGCCATAGCCGGCGTCCGTTCGCTTTCGTTCTTCAACCTGTCTATAGCGGTTACCACATAAAAGTAGGTTTTGCCCGGCAATACATTGGTGTCCTGGTAAACAGGTTCGGTATTGTACTGGATATGGAGGATATTCCGAGGGTCGCCTAAGTCAAACTTTTCGTTCACCTGGAAACGGTAAATTACGTAGCCATACACCGGCTCATTATCCGGGGCAGGCAAAGGCGAACTCCATTTTAACACCACGCTTTTCTTCTCGGCCCTGGCCATAAAACCCTGTGGTGCATTCGGCGGAACAGAATCCAGCCAAAGCATAGGCGGCGGCAGCGCCGGGTAGCGGTAAAAATCTTCTTTTAGCGAATCGGCCAAATGGTTTGCATTTGCTACCAGCGATTGCGAGCGGAAGTAAACACTTCCCTGCGCGCGCGGGTTGGCCCGTATCAAACGCAGCTGGTTGGGTATTTCCGAAGGGTTTTTGTAGGCCGGGCTGCGCGGCTCGTAATAACGGTACGGTGCCTGCCCCACATACAAATGGCGGTTATAGGTGTTGTTGCTCCACCAATCAAGTAACTTATCAAAAGCAGCCAGGCGGTTTCCAATTTGCCAATATATCTGCGGGTTTATATAATCTATCCAACCTTCCTTCATCCATTTACGGGTATCGGCAAAGTTTTCGATGTAGGATGAGCCTCCGTTGGTTTCAGATCCATCCGGGTGCTGGCTTTTGTTGGCCCAAATTCCAAAAGGGCTAATCCCGAATTTCATGTGCGGCTTGTATTTATGGATGCTGTCGGCAAGCATGTGTATCAGCTTATCAACATTGTCGCGCCGCCAATCTTTTATATTGTCAAAATCGCCACCGTACTCTGCATAGGCATCCGCATCATTTATGGCTTGCCCCCGCACGGGGTAAGGGTAAAAGTAATCGTCCATATGTATGCCGTCAACATCGTAGTTTTTTACTACATCCAGCACCACCTGTACTATATACTCGCGTACCTCGGGCAGCCCGGGGTTAAATAGCTTTATCCCGTCGTAAACAAAAAACCATTCGGGCTTGGTGCGGGTGATATGGTCTGGCGAAAGGGCGTAAAACTTATTATCGAAAGTTGCACGGTAGGGGTTAAACCAGGCGTGGAGTTCTATATTACGCTTATGTGCTTCATCCACGGCAAATTCAAGCGGGTCGTACTCGGGCGCTTCGCCTTGTTTGCCGGTTAAATACTTCGACCACGGCTCGCGGCTGTTGGCATAAAAAGCATCCGCAGCCGGCCTTACCTGAAACATCACCGCGTTTATCCCGGTTTGCTGATGTGCGTTTAATTGCGTTACCAGGTCTCTTTTTTGTACTTCGGCCGTAGCGCGGGCATTTTGTGGCCAATCTAAATTCACCACCGTTGCTATCCAAACGCCTCTAAATTCGTGCTTAGGCTCGGGGCGGATGGTATCTTCGGGAACAGGGGTTTGAGCTATGGAAACGGTGGCAATAAACGTAGCAAGAACTATGGTAAACAAGTATTTATAGCGTAGCATTAAGCGAATGTTTTTATTAAAAGTTGCAAAGATATAAACTCAATACCAAGCAGTTTTATTATTAAGCATAATAATTGCTGCCATTTTGTGTTCTAATGTTGTTGTGTATATTTTTAACGTTACCCTAAAAATTTATGTGGTTAAACAGATTTTTATACCTTAGCATAAAATAAACCACTATATTTATTTAAGAACTTTAGTTAAAACCCCGGGCTTATACAATAGTTTAAGCTATAATTAAACTTTAATAAAATTTACGATGGAAAACCAACCAGGACAATCGCCAAAGAAAAATTCTAATGTAATTTACTTCTTAATAGCGGTAGTAGTGGCATTGTTAGGCACCGATGTGTACCTGTACATGCAAAAAAATAAGTCGGATACGAAGATAGTTTACCAAAACGACGAGAAAACCCGCCTGCAAACAGAGCTTGATAGCCTTGAGGCGCAAATAGAGCAGGTAAACGCCGGCCGTGCCAAGATGACTGCCGAAATGATAGCGAAGAACGATTCGCTCCGCGCTAAAATTAAAGTACTGAGAAAAGAATTAGCAAAGGGCAAACTCACCTTTGCCGAACTTTCTAAAGCGCAGGAGGATATTAAACAACTACGGTATTTTGTAACCAAATACACCGCTGATATTGAAGAACTTAAAAAGGAAAACACCAACCTTACCGTTGAGCGCGATACCTTAAAAACCAACTTGGCCAGCGTTAGTGGCAAAGCTGCCGACCTGGAAAAGAAAAACCAGGAACTGGATACCAAGGTTAAGGAAGCATCGGCCATTAAAGTTGGGGTGGCCGAGGTGGTAGCTTATAAAATAAAAAACAGCGGTAAAGAAGTTGAGGAGAAAAAGGCAAAGAACACCCAAAAAATAAAGATAAACTTTACCGTAGCCAGCAATACCGTTGCCGAAAAAGGGCTGCATGATATTTATGTACGTGTGATAGACCCTACCGGTAACCTAATAACCCCGGCAGATAGCGGCGCATTTAACGCCGATAGCCAGGACCTGCAATACACCTACAAAACCGCTATTGATTTTAAGGACGATGGCAGCGGCTATACTATAGATTGGGCGTACTCGCCATTCCAAAAAGGTACATACACCGTAATATTATATGCCGACGGTTATACCATGGGTAAAACATCGTTTACATTGAAATAGGAAAAATAAAACCTTACAATACTTAAATGCCTGCACTAACACTGCGGGCATTTATTGTTAAGTGATTAATGAATATTGAGCGGCTACGCTACCGGCACCCACACTTTTACTGTTGTGCCTTTGTTTTTGGCAGAAGTATAGTAAACGGTGCCTTTTAAATATTCAATACGCGTGGCAATGTTTTTTAACCCGATGCCTTCAAAATCGCCCTTTAGTGCTGTATTAAACCCAATGCCATTGTCGGCAATTATTGCCGTGATGCCGGTATCGTTGCGGGTTAGTTTAATTTCAAGCCTATCAGCTTTAGCGTGTTTTATTACGTTATTCACGGTCTCCTGTATTACGCGGTAAAGCACCACTTCTACATTGCTTTCCAGCTTATCGGTAAAGCCTTTGGCATCCAGGGTTACGCGCAGGCTTTCTGCGTCTATTTTTTCGATAAAACTTTTCACATCAGAGGCAATACCCGAGCGTAGCAGCATATTGGGCATCATTTGATGCGATATGGAGCGCACTTCTTTACAGCTCTCGTCAACCAACGCAAGGGTTTTTTCTACCAGGAAACGGTCTTCATCGCGGGCAAGCGGCACGCGCTCGAAGATGCCGTTGAGGTTCATTTTTACTGCCGAGAACAGTTGCCCCACGCCATCGTGCAGATCACCTGCAATGCGCTGCCGCTCTTTTTCCTCAGCATCAATAACCGCCTTGCTCAACACATCCTGTTGTTTAAGCATTTGTGTTTGCAAAAGAGCTTTTTGTTTTAACTGGTTGCGGTTGTAAAACAAGCCTCCAAATATACCCGACAGTAAAAATAAACCGGCAATTATGCCAATAGTAGTGTTTCGGCTGTTGATAGATAATTTCTGTATCGTGTTTTCTTTGTTAAGCAGCACTATCTGCTGGCTTCTTGTCCTGGCTTCCAGCTGTTTGGCCTGTAGTTGGTCGTGCGCACGGCGTAGCGAAAGGTCTTTGTTTTTTATAAGTAGCCCGCGGTTGTTCAGCTCTAATTTGTTGTGGCCCAGTACCAAATTTTGGTTATTTAGTTCCAGCTTTTGAATGGTGGATTGTTTGCTGAGCAACTCAATTTGCCGTTGCTTTTTTTCGGTTTGGTACTTTACCTGCATTTCCTGCATTTGTTTTATCGATTTTGCATCGTAAATACTATCCTTTAAATTTAATAGTTCATCCTGCAAATCAAGTGCTTTATCGCCCTGCCCGGTTCTGTAATACAACTCCGACTGGAGATGCAAAGCACGGGTGAGGTTATCTATTTCTTTTGTATCACGCGAGTATTTTACCGACAGGCTGGCATAATCAAGCGCTTTAGGGTATTCCTTTTTATCCCGGTAAACCCGCGCCATGCAAAGGTATATGTTGCTCAGCCTTTGGTCATCTTCCAGTTCTTTAGCTATTTTTTCTGCAACCAGCAGGTCGTTAAGGTTATCGGGCTTCTTAAGTATGATGTTAAGGTCGGAGAGGTTAACGATACTCGACAGCTGCCCTTTTTTATTATTAAACTCTTTAAAATTCGCCAACGCTTTTTCATAATTCTCGGCGGCGAGTGCGGGTTTATCCAGGTCGGTATACGCCACTCCCATCGAATTGTAGAAGTTGCCCAGGGCCGCCCTATCACCTTTTTTGGTAATCATGGAGGCAGCTTTCTTCAGGTAGTCGATAGCTTTGGCCGGCTGGTGCAGCGTTATAAAAATATTGGCTATATCTGCCATGTTCCGGGCCATTGCCAGGGTGTCGTTTTGTTTCTCGTGTATGCTTAGCCCTTCCAGCCCGTATTCCAGTGCCTTATCGTACCTGGCCATCCTGAAGTAACAGATGCCAATATTGGCAGATACTTTTGCAATGGATGTAAGGTCGTTGGTTTTTTTGGCAAGGGTGTGCGCTTTTTCGTAATAGATCATGGCACTGTCTAACTTGCCTTTCATCATACGCGCTATGCCGCCCAGGTTAAGCCCGGTTACCTCGCGGATGGGGTCGTTAAGGGCGTGGCTTTGTTTAATTATGCTGGCCGATAACTGTATGGCCTTGTTATAATCGTTAAACATTGTTTTACGGGCAAGCGCTATCAGGCTATCAACCTGTACAACAGATTGTGCGCAGCACATGGCAGGTGCCAACAGCAGCAAAAGCAGCAGTCTTTTCAATTTATTGTTTGGGTGTTAGGTTGTGGTTTGGTAATTAATATGTTAAATATAATTCTATAAAAGCAATATTTTATTTTTTTAATAGAAATATGGGGAATGCGCTGCTAAATACTACATCTGTAGTATTGATGTGGAGGGGCAAAAATGGGTGATTTGTATTGTTAAACAACAAACACATCCACATGAAAAAACTACTCACATTAATGGCTGCAGCACTGGTTATACTTATTGCTGCCTGCAAAAAAGACAGCACCGAAACGCCGGGCGACAACAGCTTTACGCTGGGCAGCGCAACCTATAAAATTGGCTGGACCAATAATGGGCTAACCAGTGGCGGAAACACACTCATCATTTTTTCGGATAAGCAACCTATGGGTGCCGACCCTGTGTTGAACACCGTAAACATCTCTTTTAAAACCGCCCCTACTGCCAGTGGAACTTACCAGCTTGTTGGCGTAGGCGCGGCCACAACAAGTAAGCAATTTGAATTATCAGTAGGGCACCTTACTGATGCCTATGCTTATATAGGTACATCGGTTGACGTGCAAATAACGGTAAGCGGTGGCAAAACAACTGTGACCATACCATCGGTAACGTTAAAATCAACCAGCGGAAAGCCCGACGAAACATTTACAGCCAACGTGCACGAGCTTTAATTATCATCATATAAAAAAGGCCTGCGGCAACCACATTGCCGCAGGCCTTTTTAGTACAATACATCTTTATCGCTTGTTTGCTGGCCGCTCTCTTTTTTATCAACCATTTCTATCGATACTTCGGTATTAATAAAATCCTCCTGCCTTTTTGAGGGGATGGGCACCGCGCCGAGAATGCCAATACCTGTTAATGCTAATGCAAGGAACAGTGCAAGGCCGATAAGCCTTATTATTCTTTTAAAACTTTTCATGCCGAAAATAATGCCATGGCGAAGCCATGCGTGTAAAACCTAAACTATGGGTAATGGAGAACGAGGGTGGCGGGCACCCATGCTAAGTTTTAGCTGTTATCAGCAGCGAGGGAAAGGTGCCTAACGGGATAGGCCAGCGTTTGTTTAAGAGCAGAAAATTGCGCGCTTAAAAGGACAAACCGTGTAGTAAAAAGCTGCTGCGGACTATTGTTTTGCTTCGCGAAGTACGCCTTTGCAGACGCAATTTGTTGAAAGGAGCGCAGCGCACCCTTGTAATGCATAGCGGCTTTAATGCTGGCCCGCCCCGCTGCTGCCTGCCCGGATTTGGCCGGTGCGCTGACAGAAGCCGATTGGCTTACATAGCCCGATATACAAAAAAAGCTTGCCAGCAAAGCGGCAACAAGCAAGCCCGCTTTAAGCTTTGCTTTTAAATGATACCTTATATTGCTTTTGAAAAACACTTCGTAAATATAGCATATAGTTTTAGTAAATATCAAATACGGCGCATTTGCCCCGTAAGATTGGCATAATAACCCCTTATTTATCAATTAATTGGCAGCACTTTTGTTTAGTATAAGTTGTTAAACCAAATAAAAAGAGCTATGCTAAATACAAGTGGTACTTTGACAGCCGAGGCTGAAATAAAAGAACTGATTGACGATAAAATTACCGCCGTGTATAACCGCGACGAAAAAGCTTTGCTGGCTAAATATGCACCCGGTGTTATCACCTATGACCTTTTCGCCCCACTGCAAAACAAGGGTGGGCTTGATGAGCGCCTGCAACAATGGTTTGCAAGCTACATGGGCCATATTAACCAGGAAGTTACCAACGTAGAAGTAGCCGCGGGCGAAGATATTGCTTACAGCCACTGCCTGATGCGCACCTGGGGTACCAGCGTGAAGGGCGAGGAACAGGATATGTGGTACCGGGTAACCTCCTGCTACAAAAAAGAGGACGGCGAATGGCGCATCACCCACGAGCATATATCCGAACCGATAGATATGGAGAACGGCAAAGCGCTTTTCACCCTGAAACCATAAAAACCAATTAAAACAAATACCATGTTAAAAGATTCAAAAGCGTTCAGCGGGTTTTCTGTAAACGATGTAGATGCCGCAAAGCAATTTTACGGCGAAGTGCTGGGCTTACAGGTTGATAAAAACGACGAGATGGGCGGGCTGCTTACTATCCACATAGCCGGCTCAAACAATATTATCGCCTACCCAAAGCCCAACCACCAACCCGCGACGTTTACTGTCCTCAACTTCCCGGTATCGGATATCGATGCTGCAGTGAAGGAACTAAAGGCACGCGGCGTTGTGTTTGAAAGTTACGACAGCGAATACCTTAAAACCGACGAGAACAATATTTCTAAAGGCAACGGCGGGCCAAGCATAGCCTGGTTTAAGGACCCTGCAGGGAATATCCTATCGGTTTTAGAGAAGGAATAATTGCTGTAAAATTGTTTTGCCTGGCGATGTGCTAAAAAAACTTAGGGCTTCATTTAAATTCTATATATTTCGCTAATGGAAATAAAGGAATTTAAAGTGAATAATTTCGACCTGCTTCGGTTGCTTGCCGCAACCGAAGTTATATTCGACCATTATTACCAACACCTTAAATTGCCCATCAGCCATACCGCGCTAAAAGTGCTTTACCTGTTCCCAGGTGTGCCGGTGTTCTTTGTTATCAGCGGTTATTTAATATCCGCCTCGTACGAGCGTAACAACTCCATCAAAAACTATATCCGCAACCGTGCCTTGCGTATTTACCCGGGGCTGTGGGGCTGTATCATTTTAACCCTGGTTATATTTACCATAACCGGCGTAAATTTCCTGAATAAAGAAACCTTGGCCTGGCTGCCAACGCAATTACTTGGCTTTATTTATACGCCCAATTTTTTGGCAAATTACGGCTTTGGCTCCTACAACGGCAGCCTGTGGACCATCCCCATCGAACTACAGTTTTACATCATGCTGCCCATCTGCTTCCTGCTGGCCCCTAAAGGCAAGCTTAATGGCTGGTTTATTACCCTGTTTGTTGTATTTGTTGGGCTAACGCTTACTTACGAATTGATACCCCTTGGCGATAAGCTAACCAAATTGATCCGCTACACCTTTGTGCCCCATTTTTACCTGTTTTTGTTAGGCGTTATCTTTCAGCGGTTGCGTATTTACAGCTCAAAATTTATCTACGGCAAGGCTCTGTACTGGATAATACCCTATGTAGCTTTCAGCATGTTCTTTTTCGACAGGATAGATGCCGCTTATTTTACCGTGATGCAATACATCTTCCTGGCCTTTACGCTGCTATCTATGGCTTATACCCTGCCAAACATTGCCAATAAGCTGTTGCGGAAAAACGATATCTCCTACGGCATATATATATATCACGGGATGATCATCACTGTGGTGGTGCAGTTGCAGTTGGTGCCTTATTTTAATCTTGTTTATTTAATTGCCGGCACCATTATCATGGCCACCCTGTCCTGGCTGTTTATCGAAAAGCCCTTCATCAAACGCAAAGAGCGCACGATACATGCGGTGGAGTAAACGTCGGAATAACCCTCTTTTAACAATCCGTCATGCCGAATTTATTTCACTGTTGTCCGGTAAAAAATAAATGGCGGTAAAA
>NZ_CAMLOV010000062.1 GCF_946481715.1 uncultured Mucilaginibacter sp.
TTCCCTACACGACGCTCTTCCGATCTCCTTTCACCTCCATCTTCAGATCAATGGTGTAGGTCTCGGGGTTTACCATGGCGTAAAACTCGCCCGCAAAATCCTTCTCCTCCATCGTTGCCGAATTGTAGGAGCGGATCCACATCTTTTTTACTTCGCCTTTGTCGTCTGCCATTACCGTTCTTTTTTATCCTGTATGATCTTCATCACCTGATCCACACATTCGTCCAACAGATCTGATCTTTCATGCTGCTGGCTTTGTGGTGTAGACGCCGGTACAGCCGTTGATGGACCGGGTTGGTTCACCGAAACAGAAATGTTCAATTCTGTGATCTGTATAGGCATCTTATTTTATTCGATGGTGAAAAAACTATAACTTAATTCAAGTGTCTCGACCACGATCGAATTCTCGGTCGCGTTAAGATCGCTTACGGTCCATTTGCGTGGCCAGGCATTATTTACCTTCCAGGTCTTCAATGGCTGATGTTCGGGATTGAGCAAGGTGATAATGATCTGCGCAGGCGTGAATTCCCTGTCGAACAAAGCTTTCTTGACCCAGTTGATCACTGCCGAATCGGTAAGCATGCCCCGTTTCAGCGAGAGGTCTGAGAACTTTGTTCGTGTAGGTAATTTATGTTCATGACGGTTCTCCCCACCTTCTTTGATGGATTCTGTATCATACTCAACAGTTAAACCGCCTACCGATTGAAAGCGTACGTCATTGTCATTCCCTATTCCCTGAAATTCCACTTTAAAATGGAATCCCAGCGGTGGGTAATATCCACCGGCAGCGGGCGCGTTATTATCAGCCATAACAAATTGGTTTTACCGGGATTTAGGTCACGATGCTCAAACCTTCGTGCGCGATCTCTATCGACTCGATAGCTACCTCATTGCCGTCAGCTTTAAGATCGCTTGCCTGAACTTTTATCGGGAACGCGTTAACAGCGCGCCAGGTAAGTACCGGTTCATGTTGTTCGTTAAGCAATTTAATAACGATATCCCTGCGCTCCACCGTATTCAGGTTGATAGTGTTGATCCAGGTGTAATAATCTGTATCGCCCGCGAACGTGCCGCGTTTTAAAGTAATGTTGCTGAATTTGTGTAGGCCGGGCATTTTTATTTTTGAATATTGCTTGCTGCTGCCTTCGCGGTACTCAATCGCTTCTACCTGCATATCAAGTCCCGTAACTTCGGTAAAACCTATTTTACTGCCACCCCATTCAACGATGAAGTGAAACTTTGGTAATGGATAATTTGCCATGTTGTGTTTTGTTTTTTAGATCAAAAAATGATTACTGTTTCTTTACTCCTACTGATCAACTCTCGGCCATTTTATGTGAGAATTGCAGTATTATAAACTCAGCAGGCCGCACGGCAGCCATACCAATCTCAACGATCATTCTTCCTTCTAAAATATCTATCGGGTTCATGGTCTTATTTAAACCAACGGCCACATAAAATGCCTGTTCTGGCTTAGCCCCCTGCAGTGCGCCCTGGCGCCAGATATTGTATAGAAAGTTCTCTATCATCGCTTGCACCTTAACCCAGGTGTTGGCGTCGTTTGGCTCAAAAACAAACTGTTCTGTAGCTTTTTTAACTGATTCTTCTACCATGATGAACAACCTGCGCACCGGTACGTAACGCCATTCGTTATCATTACCGGCCAAAGTGCGGGCCCCGTACACCAGTGTGCCTTTCCCAAAAAATGCACGGATGGCATTAACCGATTTACCGGCAGTAACATCCACATTCAAAGCATCCAGTTCGGTTTTGGTGAAGGTAACAGTAGGCTCGATAACGTTGCTCAGGCTTACATTGGCAGGAGCTTTCCAAACACCACGGGTACGATCAGTCGACGCGTAGATACCTGCAATGGCCCCGCTTGGCGGTACGTTAGAAACGTAGGTGCTAACGCCCTTTAAAATTGATTTATAAACCGGGAAAGCAAGTTCAAGCGCCGAATCAGCATTGGTCGCGGCAGCACTTGCAGCACCCACAGCTAATGAAAGATATGATCTTGTCAAACTATCAAAAACAGGGTTAAGCGCGTTCACGGCCAGGTCCGTATTCTCAGGATCTGTAGCCGCGGTCAATATCCCCGATGCTACAACCCCGGCCACAAAACCGGCGCCCCATGTCGCGTCAGTAAAATTGGCAGCTGTGGCTTGTGTGGTATAACCTGCTCCCCATTTTGCTTTAGCCCCTTTATCCAAAGCGACGATGCTTTGCGCTATGGGTTTAAAAGTTGTCAAAATAGGGCTTTGTACCGAGGCTAATAATGCGGCGTTGGTGATAATATCAGCATTACCCACTTCCAGGAAGTCATCCAGCTTAATAACGATACTCATAACATAAGCCATTATCGCCTGGAAATTACTTACCGTTTTAGCGGCATTATAAGCAGCCACCAAAACAGCGTAACGATCTCGCAAATTAGCAGATGGCGATGCCAGCAAATTTGTTTTTGCAATAATATTTGCTTTATCCGCGTAAACTTTACCTAACTCGGTAATTTGGGTTTGTAAGGCCACGTCCGGGGTTAAGCCAGGTAAAGTTACGGCTGCACCGTTCCTTTTTATATGTGTGGCGATATCTGCATAAGTGACTTTTTTGGGCAGATTGGTTTTAAGCCATGGCGTATACGCCGCGCCGTAGCTTAAAAATTGCACGCCTATTTTTGAACGGAAAGTAACGCCCTTGGGGTCATTTTCCTTCAGATCCAATATGGCCATGCGGTCCTTACGGCTATCATCGGCACAATGGGCAAGCGCGTGCGTTTGTACGTTAGCCAACAGATCATCGGTCAATACAACAGCATCCGGGAACAACAATAGTGTTGGCTCGTCTACCTTTAACAGCGCGTCTGTGCCCAGGCTCAACTGAACATCATCTACCGCTGCCCCATACTTTCCTACCGAAACTATATAACAATCGCCACCGCCATTTGCATAAAACAAGCGTAAACTGTCATACATATAGTATGCGCTGCTTATTACAGCCGACTTGAAATTGTTAACATCGTCGATATTCACTTCACTTACCGTAAGCGAAGGACCGCTGCCATAATAAAGAACGAACTCCACCATCGAGCCTATCCTCTTTGGTTTTTTAAGAAGATCATCCGGAGCAATGTCCGCGGCAATTTCAGTGTAGCCTACAAAGGCAGGAATGGCGGTTTCTACCGGAGCGACCGATGGCGGGAGCTTCGGGATCTCTTCTATAAAAACGCCTGGAGTGTTGTAAAAGGATGCCATGTTCTTATTTTTTTGGGTTTAATAATTGATGAAACTTGCTGTTGTGTATATCTCGTTTTTCTTGTCTAAAAGTCTATCTGGCTGCGGGTTAGGTAAATTTGATGTTATAGTAAGGTTGCCGCTTTTTGCAACCAATGTTTTACGCGGTATCTCTGAAAAAGGCACGGGCTTTTTTGAGATGAATTGCTTTGCACCATTAGGCTGGAACACCACATCGCCACTGGTATCTTCTATCTTATCAATAACTGTTGTACGGGTGTTGTAATTCCACAATACCCGGCGTGCGCCAAATGTTATGGTGAACCTGGTATGTTTAGGTTTTTGATCAGCGTCCAGGATAGCTTGCGGGTCTGCAGCAGGTAAATTAAATATGTCCACAAAAAATGGTATCGCGCTGTACTTTGCGTTAGTGACCAGGTACAGGAATCTGGTATCATTGTTTACTTTAACACGGTATTTGCCTGACACAAACTGGCGCATATCAACCTGCACCATATCATATAGTTCATCGAACGACACTTTGGAAGACGAAACCTCTTTGTCATACTTTAAAGTATCCTTGTTAAAACCATATACGCTTACCAAATGCTCTTTTAATTTAACAGATGTATTGAAATTATATATGCCGCAGGCCGTTTCAAGTTGGTGATCCACACCCTGATAGGTAACTTTGGTATCTGCCGCCGTAACAAACTGGTTATCGCCTTGTAATACCCATACTTCTTTTGAAGGAACCGTATTATTGGGTTGGACACTTGTGCCACCACCGTTATTTTTGGCGATACACTCATATATGCTACCATTGGGAGCCTTAACAACATCGCTGGGAAAATAGGTGATAGCTCCGTCGTAATTTTTTATTGGTTGGCTTATAAAGTGTTTACCCGCTGCTTCATTCGCGTTCAGATTGTGAAAGTTAAAGACCGCTGGCGATGACGGGGATATGGCAATGTTAGTAAAGTTGAGGTAACCGGGCGACAAGGGCATTAGCAGGAACGAGAACCTGGTATACAGATCTACATTTTGGTAGAGGCTGCCATCAGTGTACGTTTTTGTGATGATCAAAAGCTCGTTGTCTATCTGCCGGGTAGTCAATTCAAATTGCCTCAAAAGCTTTTCCGTCTCAGGTGTCGGGATGAATTTAAGCTCATTCCAACGCCCGGTACTGAAGTAGTTATGGGCTACTTCGACCGAAAAAAGTATTTGAAATTTCGTTCTCAATTTATTTTGATTGTGTTAGTTACTATCTCTTCAATAAATCTACCATCGGTTACAGCCGCGTTCTCATCTTCAACCGTTATCTGCCTGATCTTATACATGGCTGATGGAAGATATTTGCCTCCCAAAGTGCTCCATATATGATTGATCTGTTCAAAATTAAGCGTGAACAGGTCGGCATTCAACTGTATTATCTTGGGATCTAATCCCGGGTAACCGGTCGGGGTAAAACTATTTTGGGATTGAAAAAATTGGATGACAAAGGTCATCATCTTCAAATTGTCAGCGTAGGTGCTGTAGTTAGCTGCAATTAAAATATAGAGGTTAACCAGTATAGGAGGATTCTTATAAATGATACCGGTGCTGGTTTTTGTGTAGTTCTCCCTGATCTTTGAAACTTTATCTTCTTCGATATTGATGAGTGATAGGATGATCCTATTGTTTAGCGGATTACTTGCAGAATCGCCATCTACCGCTTTCGCGATATTACCGAGCACCAAACGTGGGTCGGTAGTTGAACCGAGTTTAAGGTTCAAAAATTTGTTTAACTCAGTAGATAAAAACGCAAGGCTTTCACTGATCATAACACTTTACAATAAGAAGATTATAGATACTCGGTGTTAATAACGGAGGGGGGGCGTTAGGTTTTTAATTATAAAGTAAATCTAAAAAAACTATTTTGATATCTGCAAATATTTTTTCAATTCGTAGCAAATTAGCTGCTCGAAAATATTTGCACCTACTATCTACAGATAAAGTGGGTAATCAAACGCTTATTTCGGGGATAAAAAATATTTGTCTTTAGAAATCCATCACCATGTTACTCGCTGGATTACAGAACGATAGGTTCATGTCGCACTATCCTAACCATTGCCCGATAACGACAGAAATCTCAAAGATGAAAAAAATGCTTTTGCACACCACATAATGAAATACCGATGCGACGAGTACACATGAGATCATCATTATCAATTAAAAAATGAAATGATAAAACTTTTTACTCTGCTACAAGGGCAAGCTATTTTGCGTTTAACGAAGTTTTTTGCTTTTTGATCAAAAGCCAGGAAAAGAACGTACCGGATAAAGCCATGGCCGCCCCTACCATTGATGGCGGTTATAACCTAACCCGGCGGCTATAGGCAAGCCGCCAAAAAAAGCGCCCAAAGCGTTGCCGATATTAAATGCTACCTGTGTAGCGGCCGCGCCAAGCATCTCGGCTTCGACGGCGGTCCTGATCTTTAATGTCTGTATAGGCGTTGCTAACGCGATGGAAAGCACGCCGGTAACGAAAGTTAATGTAAGCGAGATCAATTGGATTCCCGAGAAAAAATAGATCAAAACCAAAGTGGCAGCCATGGCAAAAAGCAACAAAATGCAGGCGCGTACAGGCTCCATCATATCAGCCTGCTTGCCGCCTGTAACTTTACCTACCACCATACCCAACCCGGCCAGCACCATGATGTAAGAGACCGTATTTGCCGAAAAACGCGATAGGCTAATTTTCCACTAAAATTGAGGTGTCCAGATGGAGGACCGGTAAACCGCCCCGATTTTAATAGCAATCCCCCTAAACGGAGAGCCTCGACTCGCCGGTGCTCCGAGTACAAAACGATAAACGCTTGTATCATTTTCTTATTCAAAGGCTATTTCCAATATAGCTTCCTTGTTTAACAAGTCCTTTAATATACTACATATGCGTTATTTCCCGGCAGCATAACATAGGGGTTATTTGTATAAACAAACATAACCCTATTATGAAGAAGGCACTAACCTTAGCCATGCTGCTATCGTGCTCCGTTTGGTTTGGCGCACATGCACAATTTGGCAAGCTAAAATCGCTTGTTAAAAAAGACAAAACAGAAGACAACAAAACTGCCGGCAACGGCGAGAATGCGGCAGAAACTTCTGATGCCGACGTTGCCGCCAACCCAAAGGCATGGACAGCCGATTTCGACAAAAGCATCGATTGGTTTAAGCTTAACCCTACCGGCAAATTAATTGTAGGCGCAAGCGACGCTGTTTACGCTATTGACCCTGCAACCGGTAAAACCGCCTGGAAACTTGCCGATTTTAAGGATATCAGTAAGGATAATTTCAACGCCATCCCCAATTCGCCCTACGTTGCCATTATGCTGGGCGGGATAACATCTTATTACCACGTAATAATTGATGCTACCGACGGACGCATCATTACCGACACCAAGGCAATGGGCATGAAATACGTAGGCAAACGGTATGTAGTACCGTCCATGGGCGGTATCCTGTTCAGTGGTTTTATTGATAATGTTCAGTCATTGGTAATGGTTGATGCCGCCAGCGGCAAAAAATTATGGACGCTGCAAAATGTATTCGAAAGCAGTAAAGAAGCATTAGTTTCCCGTCCGCTGGCTGTTGACGCAGAAAACATTATGCTTGCCACCAACATGCGGGTGTACAAAATAAATACTGTAACAGGTACCCTTGCGTGGAAAGCGAATATGGAAACCACAATAGATAAGGGCACCCTTGCCACCGAAACAGAAGAAGAATCTCAGGATAAGGAAAGCACTAAAGTGGATGAGCCAAAAGGCGGCCTGGGCAGTAAATTCGGTTTAGGTGGCTTAGGCAAATCGAACGGTGCCGGTAACGGGCTGGCAAAATCCATGGACATGACCTACGGCAAATTCCTGATATTAGATAAACAGCCCGGCGTGGTGTTTTATTACGGCCCAACATCGATGGCAGCTTTTGAGATATCGACAGGTAAACCGGCATGGGGCCTGGTAAAATTTTCAGATCCATTATTCAGCCTCATTGAAGACGAGCGCGGCTTCCTGATAACCACCAACGATAAAAATTCGGAGATGTTTTTGCTGGATTATAAAACCGGCCAGCAAAAATGGGCGCCCGTAAAGCTTTCCGGAAAAGCCACCGCCATTAAATTGAATGGCGATAAACTTGCCGTAGCATCGGCAAAAGGATCGGGCAGCAGTTCGGTAAATATTGTAGACATTAACACAGGCAAAGCCTTGGCGCCATCGGCACTTAAAGTATCGGGCGCGGTGCAGGATATAAAGATGACCGATAAAGGCCTGATCTATCGCACAAGCCAAGAGACAAACATACAGGATATCAATTCGGGCAAAGATTTATGGGCCTCATCCCTAAGCTATAAAGAAGGTACAGCACTGGCTATTGATAAGGATGGCAAAACTTACATCTGGGCCAATAATAAACTCCACGTGCTCGATCATAAAGAGGCTAAGTATAAAGAAATTGGCTCGGGCACAAAATTTGGCGGCGACGAAGTTGCCAATAATATTGAATTGCGGGAGAAGGGTATCCTGGTAAGCTCCGACCAAAACGTAGCTTTGTTTGATTGGGATGGCAACAAAATATACCATGTGTATCAAAAAGCCCCTGGCATTAGCACTTTTGGTAAAATCATGAGCGTTGCGGTGATGAGCGCATCACTGGCACAGTCGGCGCAGTCGGGCTTCAAGGCTGGCTATGCAGGCACCAGCACCTCATACGGGCAAAGCCAAATGGCCAATGCCGACCGCTGGGGCAAACTTGGCTCGGCGGCAGCAAACGACATGAGCCGCCGCTTTAAGGCCAGCCAGGGCGCCGGCGGTTACCAGGTAATGCTTACCCGCGTAACATCCGGCAACGACAGTGGCGTTGGTTTAGTAAGGGTAAATAAAGACACCGGTAAAATTGAGGCAAAGATTGTGTTAGATGATAAAAAGCCCGATTACATTGCCGACGAAACCGATAACCTAATATTTTACAAGGCCGATAAAAAACAAATTGTAGGCTACCATTTGTAACCAGTATAAACCAGAATTATACGGCTAATAGCACACAAACCGGTACATACTTGTACTGGTTTGTGTGTTTTAACGGAGCCAACACGAATTAACTCAGTTTCAAATAAAACGCCCCTGCTATTAGCTCGGGTTTGCTTGCTTCGTTTCACCTTTCATAATTAGCAGAGGGCTGTCCTATATTATTTCCGCAGCTCCTGCAAACGTGATTTAATTTCAGTTGATGCGGGATTCAATTCGCTGGCCTTTTTGTACGAAGCGATAGCGTTTTGCTTCTCTCCTTTCACTACATAAGCTGCGCCCAAAGCCTCAAATGCTTTTGAAGAAGACGGGTAATTAGTTGTATTCATTTCCAGTAGTTTAACGCCGTTATTTAGGGTTGCCGGATTTTTCACTAACCATTGTGCCCAGTCGTTTATATACGCTTCGTCTGGCAAAATGGGATACCCAAACCTCTGCGATAATCCTTTAAAATGCCTCATAATGATCTCCGGATCGACCTTTTCATCACTTATCTGAGGAAGCGCCCATTGGCGATAGATAAAGCGGAGCCCGTCATAGTATGATTTAATAGGAACAGTCATATGGCTCTCCATCGGATAGGCCATATATTTGAAATCTAATCCTTTGATGTTTCGTTTTTTTAACAAAGAATCAAATTTTAAAACATTGGTTTGAAACGGTGATCCGGGTGAAGAAGAATCTTCATTGCCGTTGCTAAAAAAAATTGTCTTCGATAAAGTTGCCCCTGCTTTCAATTTTTTATCCGCCAGCTTCAGAAGGAATTTCTGATCCCACCAGAAGGATGGGCTCACGGCAATGTATGCGTCGAACATATCCGGGTAATTAATAAAGCAATTGATGGTTGTGAGTGCTCCGAATGAGTGCCCCGCAAAAATTCGGTAAGGTTGAGTTTTGTAATTTGAATTGACATAGGGGATAAGCTCTTTCTGAATAAATTGCAAAAAAAGCTCATTGCCTCCGCTGTTCTTATACGGGGATTTAGCAGTGGTATCCAAGTTTCCGGAATAATCAACATTGCTATGAGACGGGGTAAGGTCTCTGTTGCGGTCCGTATTTGTTATCCCTACAACAATCATTGGCGGAATAACATACACATCTTGCCGACTGAGGTATTTAGAATATTCTACCATTTGGGCAAAATGATTGTCGGCATCCAGCACATAGACTACCGGGTATGCTTTCTCCGGATTAACAGAATCCTGTGGTGCGTAGATCAGTATCTTTCGGTCTTCTTTAAGAATGCCGGAATACATCTTTACAACTTTTCCCAGATGAGGCCTAATTGGTTCTACCTTCTGAGCACTTGTTTTAAATGAAAAAAATAGCGGTATAATAAAAAACAGGAATGTAAAATTCTTTAGGAAACCGGGTTTCATATGATTTGGAATTTGAATTAATATCAAATATGAAACTTTTCCTGGTCACTTAATTGAAAAATAGAGAAACCTTTCTATGTACTTCGTAGGGGAGCAAATAAAAATCCTTTTATTGTAATTATAAGGATAGGCTTTTTCATTAAGTTTGAGATCATATCGCCGGTTACATCATGACAAACAGTATCATCGCAATTAAGGGGAATCATCTTGATAAACAAGTTGAAATTTTCGAAGTGTTCAAATATGTTGATGTTAAACAAGATGAACAATTTGATAATTTGGATGATATGTACGCTTATCTGTTTGATAACTATTTAAGTTTTTCAGACCAAGATGTTGCCCTTCGGGGTATTTGGGTTGCTAATGATTGGACAATAATTTGCGACCCGGAAATGGTTGACGTTTTGGACATGGCAGCTTTACTCAAACTTTCGGATAAATTTAACTCAGATGTGATGAGTTTTCTAATTCAAACAACTTCAGGTTCGTTTGGGTTTGCCAAATGTGGTTTATCCGGGCAACGCAACTTTCTTTCAATTGACGGCAGCGTAACCAACAACAGCGGATTGCCATTGCCGGAAGAATCGGGACTGAATATAAATGAGCAAATATTTGCTGACGACGTTATTGGCATAGCACAAAAGCTCGGGATAGATTTTGAGAAAACGTCGCTACAGTCCTGTTTGGCAAAAAAACTGAGTTACAACGACGAATTGAAAAGGGAATTGGCATCATTCAAATCAACCCAGAAGGAGGTTTCGGGCAAAAAAACAAGTGCTTGGTGGAAATTTTGGTAGCGTGTTTAAGTCACCCTTGCCAAAGTTGGGGGCCTCGCCGTATCAAGCGTCCTCCTTGATCCAAAGCAGATGTCGGCGGCAGGATTATTTCTTATTGCTCTTACCAGGGATTTGTTTGTTGCGATTGAATGCTATCACGCTGAGCACTATAGCTGTCAGCCCCAGCACAGTACCTGCCGCGCCGCCTATTACCCCATTGCCGCTTCCGGGGCCGCCTTTAGCAAGGGCTAAATTCAGCGCGCCGCTAAGCACTGCAAGGAGGCCAGCCACCAAAGCTACTACTGATCTAATTTTCAATTTGGCGCTGGTGTACCCGCCCGATCGGCGGAGAGCCAGCCCACCTATTACCACGCCCATTAGTGCCAGCAGAGCAGTGGCGGTGGCCCATAGCCGCCTGGAAGTAAGGCCCTGCACGGTATTACCGGCCGGTGCAGAAACATGTGCCGCCTTCAGAACGGCGAACACCAGCCCTCCGAATACAGCGGCTATAACTACAGTAGCAAGTATAGTGATGAATGCTCTTTTCATATTTTGTTTTCTTTTACAATGGTATAAAGTTAACAGGGGTGCTCATTCGTTTTTTGGCAAATCGACAACTGTGGCAAATGTTGCGACGATGCCGATAAGTTTAGCGACGTTGTTCTTATTCATCATTGGCTAATACTTTACCTTTGTAATTAATTTAACCAACGAGTACAACAAACCGAACACTGCCCACTATTAATTGAAAAAACTATTTAAATACAAGCATTTTAATTTCGCGCTGGTTGTGGTGGCATGGGGTATAGTGCTTTTTTTCCCTTTTCTGGTATTCAATCCCGGCGATGGGTACAAAGTTGGCAGCATTCCGGGCCTCTATTTTACCTACTCGGGTATCGTACATATTGTCGTTTTCTATTTAAATGCCCTTTTCCTTTATCCAAAACTCCTGAACCGGATTTATTGGATACTGTATATTGTAGCTGTAGTGCTGCTGATCTTTTTATCTTACCTGCTGAAGCTTCATATTCTCATTACGTGTTTTCCTAACTCATCAGCAGATGCAAGGGCACATGTACTTTTCCCTTCGGTGGCCGTATTTATTGCAAGCCTGTTCTACAGCATTACAGTTGATAAAATCCGTACAGAAAAAATGCAGAATGAAAACAAAGCGATACAGTTAGCATTGGAATTAAAGTTCCTGAGATCGCAAACCAATCCCCATTTCGTGTTTAATGTGCTGACAAACTTAGTTGCGTTAGCAAGAAAAAAGTCCGACCAGCTCGAAATTTCGCTTTTAATGCTATCCCGTTTAATGCGATACATGCTTTATGGTGCCGATAAAAAAATATCCGTGCAACAGGAAATAGAATATTTAGAAAGCTATATAGCCTTGCAAAAATTAAGATTTGAGAATGATATAAAAATCGTATTTTCAGTTGCGTTATCACCCGAAGAATTAAGCCACAGCATTGAACCGATGCTGTTAATGCCGTTTGTTGAAAATTCGTTTAAGCATGGAATTAATAGCGTTGAGCAACCTTTTGTTTTGATTAGCTTAACAGTTAGCAATGGCGAACTGGCATTTCAAGTAAAAAATAAATTTGCACAGCAAAAAGAGGCAGGCAAAGAAGAATCTTCGGGTATTGGATTAAGCAACGTTCATTCCAGATTAAATTTGCTTTATGCTGGAAGGCACAATTTAAGAATTGACGAAGGCAATGATATGTACGTAATTGATTTAACTTTAAACTTGTAATGATAATTCGTTGTATTATTGTTGATGACGAGCCTTTGATTCGGGAACTGCTTGAGGCTAATGTACAACAGATACCTTATTTGTCGCTTGTAAAATCATGT
Organism: uncultured Mucilaginibacter sp.; assembly: GCF_946481715.1. The sequence continues at coordinate 12,315 of NZ_CAMLOV010000062.1, forward strand.
AAAAATGCATTGGAAGCATTGGACGTTTTGCGTAAAGAGCGCATTGATGTCATCTTCCTGGACATTCAAATGCCTTTGTTAAATGGCTTGCAGTTTCTTCAATCGCTTCAAAACCCTCCTCTTGTTATAATCGTTACCGCATTTGAAAAGTACGCATTGGATGGCTTCGACCTACAAGTGGCAGATTATATATTGAAGCCTTTTAGTTTTGATCGGTTCTTAAAAGCGTGTAACAGGGCTGCTGAATTGCATCGCATCAAAACCGGAACGTTAACAGAAATCGCAAATAATCATGAATTCTTCGTAAATGTTGAATACACGCACGTTAAGATAGTTGCAGCCGACATTGATTATATTGAGGGTCTAAAAGATTATATAAAAATATACCTTTCATCAGGTGTTAAACCCGTTCTTACACGCATGTCTCAAAAGTCGATAGAGGCGAAGCTTGCTCCGGGCACTTTTATACGCACGCACAAATCATTTCTGGTGTCCACATCCAAGATTACAGAGATCAAACGAGATTTTGTTTGCGTTGGTAAAACCGAGATTCCGGTAAGCGAAACTTTCAGAGAAAATATTAGCAAGCTTGTTAAATAATAGCGCCCGGGAATCTTACCGAATATAAAACCGCCAAGGTTGGCAGTAAACGCGAATATGTATATTTGATTCTCCGTATACCATCACCGTATGAAAAAAACATTCCTTCTCTGTTTAGCTACTGCGTTATGCTTTACCGCTTTTGCACAGGCCCCTATCCCCTGCGTTATTAAAACATCAATAGGCGATATCGTTATCGAATTGTATCCGGATAGAGCACCCATCACCGTAGCCAACTTTATGCGGTATGTAGATAAAAACGCATACCATGGCAGCAGTTTTTTCCGTGTTTGCACGCCTGCCAACGAGGCTGATAGAAAGGTAAAAATACAAGTGATACAAGGAGGCAACGTGCCGGATAGCCTGATGCTGGATAGCATCAAGATAGAAACCACAAAACAAACCGGGTTGCTGCACAAAAACGGCACTATTTCAATGGCCCGCGGCGGCCCCAACTCTGCCACCAGCGAGTTCTTTATCTGCATTGGCAACCAGCCGGCATTAAATTATGCCGGTGCCCGCAACCCCGACGGACAAGGCTTTGCGGCCTTTGGCAAGGTGACGGCAGGGATGGATGTGGTGAAAAAAATCCAGGCGCAAAAAGACAGCTTGCAACACCTGGTTAAGCCGGTGAAGATATTGGGAATAAGCAGGGTAGAGTAACGACGGCCACACTAATACAGCAAGCTTCTGTGATTATCACTGTCCGCTCCTGTCAATCCCCAAATATTTCTTAAGCAATTCGTCGGTGCCAGGCATGCGTTCTAAATGCCCCTCCAATCTGCTATATAGGCCAAGAAACGTGGATTCGTTCTGCAATACTTTCACAGCATATTCAAGCGGATATAATGAAAGAATTACCCCGTTCTTATCATATTTCAACGTCATGGTTCGTAATGGAAATTCAGGTTTGTTATCCATATATATTTTGAATCCAAAATTTTTTTGTAAAAATTCGATAAATGCCATTGCTAAAAACCACGCAATTTGGCCATCAGGCAGCTCAAAAGCTTTACAATACGTTAAAAAACCCATGCCCTCGGTTACCACCTGGTCCAAATTCTGCGGATGATTTATAGGCTGATATATTTCGCGTTCAAGTTTATTGTCTAAAAAATAACTTTCAATCATTTTCAAACTACCCTCTATCATTTCAGCATGCTCCTCAATATCGCTTTCGGTATACCTGTCGTTAAAACATTGGTCTGAGTAAACGCCTGCAAAATCAGTTTTGCCCTCCTCCGCAGCCGCAGGTTTTTCTGCCGAAAATAACTTCTTAAAAAAATTCATATCAATCGATTTAATCCAGCACTTGATGCTCGTTGTGTGGCGAAACTAAAGATAGAACGTTTTTGCACAGTAACTTATAAAAAAATATCAAATAAAACTTTGAAATACAAAGTACTTTATATTAACTTTGTATCACAAAGAACTTTTATCCATTCGCTCCGATGTTTTGCCAATAAATAACAACAAACTCATGAAAGAAGAAATACTCGCCAACCTAAACCAACCCGCACAGTTGGAGAAACTGTACAGATCTAATAAGGGCCTGTTTAAAAGGGAATTCGCCACTTTGTACCCCGAGATCAAGGGCACTACCCCGGCCGAAATTTGGAACGAAAGGCTTAACTACGAAAGCGAGGATATTAACTGGGGAACAAGCAGCGAATTGTTGTTGATAGTAGTGGCTTCGCTATTTGCCGGTTTTATTGCTAAACTCCCTGCAATTTTTAATATCAACGAGGAATTCTTTTACTCCCGTAATATCAGCTTTATCGCTTTCCCGCTGTTAACAGCCTATTTTGCCCGGAAGAACAAATTATCAACCGGCAAAATTGCTTTTATTGCAGTTGCAACGCTGGCCGGGCTGCTTTTCATAAACCTATTTCCGAATGTAAAAAGCAGCGACACCCTTATCCTGTCCTGCATCCACGTCCCTTTGTTTTTATGGGCGGTATTAGGTTTTGCATTTGTTGGCGACCAGCGTTTTAACGAAAACGGCCGGCTTGGCTTTTTAAAATACAATGGCGATTTGGTGGTAATGACAACCCTCATCCTGATAGCGGGCGGGATCATGTCGGCAATAACTGTCGGGCTATTCTCGCTTATTGGTTTCAGGATAGAAGAGTTTTATTTTAAAAACGTGGCAATTTTAGGGCTGGCAGCTGCACCAATTGTAGGCACCTACCTTACGCAAACCAACCCGCATCTGGTAGGCAAAGTATCGCCGGTTATAGCCAAAATATTCAGTCCGCTGGTGGTGGTAATGCTGGTGGCATACCTTATTGCCATGGTTTATTCGCGTAAAAACCCATATAACAACCGCGAATTCCTGCTCATTTTTAACGCCTTGCTGATAGGCGTTATGGCGCTCATTTTCTTCTCCGTTGCCGAAACGTCCAAAACCAAAGAAAGCCCAATGCAAACATGGGTGTTGTTCGTGCTATCGGTTATTACCATCATTGTAAACGGCGTTGCGCTGTCTGCTATATTGCTTAGGATAACAGAAGGCGGTATTACGCCAAACAGGGCGGCAGTTTTAGGCAGCAATATTTTAATTTTAATAAACCTGTTGCTGGTAACTGCGCAGCTTTTCAAAGTAGTTTCCAAAAAAGAAGATATAGCCGGCGTTGGAAATATTATTGCCAAGTACCTGCCAATTTATTTTATATGGGCAATTATTGTGGCATTTATATTTCCGTTGGTATTTGGTTTTAAATAGAGTTTATCGTCTCTCGCCGGTTCAAGCCTCCCCCTTTCACCAAAGCGTTATTGTCAGCGTCTCGCTTAGGACTCTTTGGTAATGCCGAAAAACATCCGCATATTTATTACCAGGTCGACGTGTGGTTTCGTCAGCGAAACGCTTGAACCGGCGAGGGCTTTATAAAAAGAAAACTTTATCCAACTGGGTACCACTATGGCAACAACATCCGTCCTTTCCCCTTTACCCTCCCCGGCGCAGCCGGACCTGCATAACTGGGCCGGCAACATTACTTATAGCACAGGCAATGTGCAATACCCAAAATCGGTGGACGAAGTGCAGGCTATTGTAAAAAAGCTTCCCAAACTTAAAACCCTGGGCACCAGGCATTGCTTTAATACCATTGCCGATAGTAAGGATGAGCTGCTCTGTACCCGCGACCTGAATAAAGTAGTTTCTATCGACAGGGAAGCCCAAACGGTAACTGTAGAGGCTGGCATAAAATACGGCGAGCTTGCCCCCTATCTGCACCAGCAGGGTTTTGCGCTGTATAATTTGGCATCGCTGCCGCATATCTCGGTTGGTGGCTCTATCACTACCGCAACGCATGGCTCGGGCGTTAAAAACGGCAACCTCGCCAGTTCGGTTACCGGGTTAGAGGTTGTGATAGCGGATGGCACGATAGTACAGTTCTCAAAATCTGAAGATGCAGAGAAGCTTAATTCGGTAGTTGTGGGGCTGGGAGCTATTGGCGTTGTCACTAAGGTTACACTGGATATTGTCCCAACCTTTATGGTGCGGCAGCGGGTGTTTACCAATATGCCCCTTGCGCAGTTAAAGCAAAACTTTGAAAAGATCGCATCGGCCGGTTATAGCGTTAGTTTGTTTACAAACTGGCAAAACGATACTGTGCAACAAGTTTGGATAAAGAGCCGCGTTGATACCGAACAAGACCATAGCGATGCAGAGTTTTACGGGGCTAAAGCTGCCACCGACAACCTGCACCCCGTAATAGGCCAGTCTGCCGAACACTGTACCGGCCAAGTGGGCGTGCCCGGCATTTGGTGCGAGCGGCTTCCGCATTTTAAAATGGGTTTTACGCCCAGCGCGGGCAAGGAACTGCAGTCGGAATATTTCATCCCAATACAGCACGCGGCAGAAGCCGTTGCGGCCATAGCAAAACTTGGCAAGCAGATAGGCCCGCATTTATTTGTTACGGAGATCCGTACCATTGCGGCTGATAATTTATGGATGAGCCCATGCTATTTGCAAACGTCCGTTGCCATACACTTTACCTGGAAACCCGAAACCGAAGCAGTGCTAAAACTACTCCCTGTTATCGAAAACGAACTGGCACCTTATAACGCAAGGCCGCATTGGGGCAAAATATTTACCCTTGCGCCCGAAACCATCGCATCTCGCTACGAAAAAATGGCTGGGTTTAAAGAAGTTGTTGCTTTGTACGACCCAAAAGGCAAATTCAGGAACGAATTCCTCGACAGGAATATTTACGGTGTAGTATAGGCAATACCATAAAACAGAACCCCTCTCCAACCTATATTGCAAGGCTAACCCAGTGTCTTCGGCGCAGCTTTTTTGTTGTTGCCTATTAATTCTATCGTATAAATGGTATTTTTGCGGGGAAATGATAAGAAGGATACACAGGCATGTACGGACTGCCCGTTATATAGTTTATAAAGAAACCTTAGTTGATTTTAAAGAGCATTTATGGACTTTCTTAGGTTCATTTTTTGGCATAGGTTTAATAGGGCTGATCGGCGGCAGGTACTTTACTGCTTATGACAACCTGTTCCTGATCGGCTCCTTTGGCGCATCTTCGGTATTAATTTATGGGCATATCAACAGCCCCCTGGCGCAACCACGGAATTTAATTGGCGGGCATGTAATTTGTGCAATTGTTGGGGTAACCCTGTATAAACTTATACCGGGTTTACCCTGGCTCTCGTCGGCTTTAGCGGTATCTATCTCTATTGTTTTAATGCAGATCACAAAAACGCTTCATCCGCCCGGTGGTGCTACTGCGTTGATTGCAAACATAGGCTCTGCCAAAATACATGCGCTGGGTTACCTGTATGTTTTAAGCCCGGTGCTATCTGGTGCACTCTTCTTATTGTTTGTTGCCATACTTTTTAATAACCGTACAAGCCATCGCCACTATCCCAATAATAAAAAATGGTACCAGGTTTGGAGGAGATACCAGCGTTAACAAAGTAAAAGGAGGTTATCTAAATACCGCACCCATCTCAATTGCTAATAACGCCGTTCGGGTATGATAATCTGGGTGTTGGCAAGGCCATCGTTAATTTGAACATCGCAAGCCAGCACACATCTCGTTGCCTGCGAATATTTGTCGCCCATTTCAACCATGCAGGTACCGCAACTGCCCATACCACAACACAGGCCAAAGCCATCAACAGCTAAATGCATTGATATGAGAACCATTAAGTTGTGGTATTGGTTGCTGCAAACAGTAACAATGTGCCTTTCGCCTTTAAATAATAAGGTTAAAGTTATATTTCTGTCCCCCGTTTCCATTTGGTGTTTTAAATAATGTTACCGCAATGTACCGGTCAATCGTTTGTCGAGTGTTTTTTTAAAAGTTGTTTCCCCTTTAAAATCACCTTCATTCGCTGCCGCCGCAACGATATGTGTTTGGCGCGGCTCTCATTATCATGGATATTTTGTTTGTAGCCTGATATGATGTTGCTGTACCCTAAAACACCAACAACAAGGCCGCCCGCTAAAACGGGCATAACCTCCAGTTCTTGCTGCGCCATCAATCCTACCGCGCTGCGGAGGGTATCGTTTGCTTTAACGGCGGTATTTTGCTTTTTTAAAAGGTCCTTAACCGTTAAATTACCCGCATCCGGTCTGGTATAAATATCGTTAAGGCTTATAACGCCCTGGTATTCCTTCCGATGGTTAACAACAACGATAGCGTTGTCTTTAACCGGGTTGCCGGACAACCATTCCTTCAATTTTTGGATGCTCCAATCAATATTTACCCCGGTATTTTCTTCGCTCATTACTTCGGCCACCGGTATTTTCTGAAGCACGTCCGGCTCATACGAGTCCGGCGTAAAAACACCACGCCTGGCTATCTTCTCCGTCATGATGGTGTTTTCCATCATAAAAAAAGAAACGATGTAGGATGCCGTGCAAGCGCCTAATAACGGAAGCAAAGCATGCGATTGCATGGTAGCTTCTAAAGCAAACGTTACGCTGGTTAAATAAGCCCTGGATGCACCCGCAAACATGGCCGACATGCCAATGAGTGCACCCATGGGAACATTTATCCCAATGCCCGGAAACAGCTTGAGCAGCACGATGCTTATAATAGCCCCGGCAGCCCCACCAATGGTTAACAAGGGTGCCAGCGTACCGCCTGATGTTCCGCTGCCTAAAGCAATTGCCCAGGATACAAACTTAAAAAAGCATAAACTTAATATTAAAGCCAATGGCAATTGCCCGGAGAGTAAACTGGTGATATTATCATACCCCACCCCCAGCGTACGCGGATAAAAATAGCCGGTAAGCCCAACAGCCAGCCCGCCTAATGCGGGCCACCACATCCAATGGATGGGTAATTTTTCAAACAGGTCTTCTACAAGGTAAACGGCTTTTGTTAATACAACCGAAAGCAATCCTATCAGTAACCCAATAAAGCTGTATACTGCCAACGCTAAATTGGATGGTGTTTGCAGGTTGGGCATTTTAAAAACCGGCCCGGCCTCGAAAAGTAAATGGTGGCCGGCCGCCCCGGTGATGCAAGCCAGGGCTACCGGTAAAATAGCCCGCGGCGAAAACTCGAACAACAGCAATTCAATAGCTAAAAAAACGGCAGCTATCGGCGTACCAAATATGGCCGACATACCGGCTGTTGCGCCTGCCGCCAAAATAACTTTCCGTTCGCTTGAGGTGATCTTTAATAATTGCCCCAGTGTTGAGCCAAGCGCACCCCCGGTAGCAATAATCGGGCCTTCGGCGCCAAATGGCCCGCCGGTGCCAATGGCTATTGCGGATGATAAGGGTTTTAAAAAAGTAATTGATGGCTTAATTTTGCTTTGGTTAACCAATATTTGTTCCATAGCCTCTGGTATGCCATGCCCCCTAATGGCTTTTGAGCCATATAAGGCCATTAAACCAACAACCAGGCCGCCTATGGCTGGTATTAAGATCACCCACGCCCCAAGGTGGTTGCCGGCCGGGCTGTGGAAGCCTGCGTTAAATGAGCCGTAGAAGGAAATATTGGTAACAAGGTTGATGAGCAACACCAACACTTTTGCAATGAAGCTTATGGCGATAGCTACCACCACCGCATATGCCGAAATTTGTATTAAACGGCCTTTTTTAAAACTTACGTAGTTTACATCTTCCTGTAGCGACGTTAAAATTGGCGAAACAGGGATGCTATTAGCATTCTTATCTTTATACATTAATTAATTGTTTAAACAATATTTTTTTATTGTTTTTCATTACAAAATTAATTAATTTTATTGCACAAACAACATTTAATACAACACCTGTTTAATGTAAGCACATTAATAATTAAACGTTATGAAGGCAATCTATAAACTCGAAGATTGGGGAAACCGGCATCACCCCGCCGCCTTAGACTTTTTAAGGATACTGCTTGGCTTATTTTTGTTGGTAAAAGGCTGTATCTTTTTACAGAACCTGGCCTATTTAAAATGGATGTTAGCAAATCATGGCTTCGCAAACCTTCCGGCGGGCGTTATTTCGTTCATCATGTTTTATGTAGTGTTTTTCCACATGGCCGGAGGTGCACTAGTTATGCTGGGTATTATGACAAGGGCGGCATCGCTGGTGCAGCTGCCTATCGTAATCGCCGCTATATTCATGATCAACAATTTCAGGTCGGTTGTAAATACCGAGCTTTGGCTATCTGTTGTAAGTGGCATTTTGCTATTAATTTTTATAATAATAGGTTCGGGGCCATTGTCGTTAGATCACTTTTTAGACCGGCCGGAAAAGTAATAAGGAACCCCAGCCCGGTCTTTTTGTACCTCACAATTATTTTGCACTTTCGCGTAAATGAAACAACCAAAAAACGGATGCGATTTAACTACTTGTTATTTATGCAGGCACTGCAGCAGGGACTGGAACCCCGCCATAGCTGGCCATAAACGAAACATTGTTGTTAAAAAGGGCGCGCGGGTTTTTAGTGAGGGCGATTCGGTTACCGGGATTTATTTTATTTTTTCGGGCAAAGTGAAAGTACATAAACGCTGGGATGACGATAAGGAGATCATCCTGCGGTTTGCAGCGGCAGGCGATATTTTAGGCCATTTAGGCTTGGGGAGCGATCCTGTTTACCCGGTATCGGCCACGGCAATCGAACCAACAATTGTTTGCTATATAGATCTTTCCTTTTTCGAGTCGTCGTTAAATGTAAACCCAAAGTTTACATACTCTTTAATGAAACTCTTCGCCAACGAGCTTCAGGAATCGGAAAAACGGATGCGCAACCTGGTTCACATGCCCGTAAAAGAGCGCATAGCCTTAGCCTTACTCACCCTGCAAAAACAATTTGGCATAACCGGCACCGGTGCTTTAAACATAGAGATAACCCGGCAGGACCTGTCGTCCTTCGCAGCCGTATCGTACGAAACGCTGTTTAAGGTTACCAACGATTTTATTCAACACAATTGGATAACCGTAAATGGCAAGATGATCAACATCATTGATGAGCAATCGCTAAAAGCAATCACCGTAGATATAAAAACCGGGGTATAATACTCACCGGGGACCGGACGGTTTAAAATGCGATATTCCTTTTATAAATAATCTTATCAATAGTTCGGCCCAAGGCCTCCAAAACCTCCGCTTCTAAATAATCTTCGTTGCGCTGCACCCATTCGCTGCCTATTTTAAAGAGCATGGCTACTTTGCCGTCGGTAAATTTAACCTGCCACACCTGCCACGATTTAAAATAAGCGCTGGTAATACTTATTAAATGCGCCTTCCCATCTGTGAGTTTGATTTTGTATTCCATATTGGGCCAGTTTATAGATAGTAGATTTGCTACTTATACGTTTAAACAAGCCCATTATTGCCGCAACCATTTAAATTGACAATTGCCTAAGCGCCGCTATTTTGCCGGGAAAATTGTATCTAACTAACACTCAGAAGCAATTAATATATTTACGATATATCCTACCAAAGTTGGGATACAGGGGAAAATGCCGTCAAAAGCGGCCGTCGGCCGTGCCGCAGCTCACCATTTCTCCACCCCCAGCAGCTTCTTACCCAAATCGCTCAACTCGGCAACCGGGTTTTGTTTTTCGCGTTCCATGGGGTCGCCGGGGAAAGCGTAGCCTTGCATGGCCTCGCGGCTTTGCCAGCTGTTGATGCGCCAGTTTACCAAATCCTGGTCATCTTCCTGGGCGGGCATCATGGCAACATATTGGGCAATACGCACCTTGTTACCGCTGGCATTAGCACGGATGCCATGAGGCTGCAGGCTGTTAAATATCAACAGGTCGCCGGCTTCCAATTTAACCTTTACCAGTTCAAAACCGGTGGTGTCTGGTTTGTAATGGTCACGGTCTTCCGGTTGTGTCAGTTTCCAGGTATCGTAAGTGCGGTACAACTCGGGGATGCATTGGAAACCACCCATATTTTCGTCGGTTTGGTCGGCAAGGGCCAAAACGCCCTGTACGTTTTGTGGTTTGGTTTCGGGGTCGTAATCCCAATGGATAAAGCCTTTGTATTCAAAACCGGGGCGCAAAGGGAAGTTAAGATTGGCCCTGTCGATAGTGGCCCAAAGTTTTTCGGTTCCCCAAATATCGGCAAAGGCCTGGTGTACGCGCGCGGTTTGGCGGTTATCCCACATTAGTTGGTGGTTATAAATTTCCACCATACCGGTGTTGTTCAGCTCCTTCATTTGCATCTGGGCGTTTGGTTTTTTATACCAGCTTTCTATATCATTAGGATCTTTGCCCTCGTATTCCCAAAGATATGCGGCCAGTTTTTCAGCCTGCTCGCGCGGCACAGCGTTTTTTATAACAACGTAACCGTTCTCCACCCAAAACTTCCAGTCGTCTTCGCTCAGTACCTGTAAAGGCTTACCATTGCTGCGGTCGTTCAATTTTACCTGGCTCGATTTTGCGGTGGAGGGATTGCCGGGGATCTCTTTGTGTGCGTTCTTGGGGCCGGGTGCCGTCATGGTATTGGCCATAGTTTGTTGTTCTGCTATCATGGTTTTGTTGGTTAAAATAGTTTTTGTTTGGTTTTGATGATTCAAAGGTAGGGTGATGCCGAAGCCGACATATCCTGCATAATGACCAAAGTTTGCTCTGTATTGACCTTATTGGTATATTTATGAAAAATATAACGCCAATGAGGAATGAATGAGATACAATTAGAGCGCGTAGATTTCGAACCCGGCAAATCATTCAAGCTGTTCTCGCCTCGTTTGCGCAACACCTTTTTGTGGCATTACCATCCTGAATTTGAACTAGTGTATGTAGAGGCGGATGCAGGCATCAGGCACGTAGGCTCTCATATCTCAGGTTATACGCAAAGCGATCTGGTATTCATCGGCAGCAACCTCCCCCACCTAAATTTTGACTACCGCCTGCGCAGCGATTACCAACAAATTGTTATCCAGCTACGCGAGGACTTCCTGGGCAGCGCTATTAGCACTTCGCCCGAGTTTGCCACCATTAATCACCTTTTTAAAAAAGCGGCTTATGGTGTTGCCTTCCACGGCGAAACAAAAGCCATCGCCACCGATAAATTAAAAGCATTGGGCGGATTAAGCTCCTTTGAGCAGTTGATAGAGTTGATGAACGTATTTAATATTCTTGCGCACTCTGATGAATTTACCATCCTGAATGCCGACAACATCAGCCTCCAATTTTTCCTAAGGGATAAGATACGGATGGGTGCTATTTACGAATACATAGATGCCAACTACAACCGCAAACCCGATGTAAATGTGGTAGCCGGCAAAGTAAACCTCACCACAGCTGCTTTTTGCCGTTACTTTAAGCGCCAAACCAATATTACCTTCACCGATTTTGTAAACCAGTATCGCATAGATATTGCCAAAAACCTACTAATGCAGGATAAGAACGTAACCGAAACCTGCTACGCAGTAGGTTTTGAGAGCCTCTCCTATTTTAATAAGCTATTTAATAAAGTGGTGGGCGAGAACCCTTCGGAGTTTAAAAAGAATAGGTTCATTTGAGTTATAAATCAACCTTGATGGATTGTGAATTTTGTTTCCTACATCTAACGGACAAGCAAGGCGCGCGGCCTGTACTGGTACCATGGAGATGCCCAACCCTGATGGTACCGTGTACAAGGGTGCATTTTGCGATGTTTACCAATTTGTGGATGGCAAAGTGCAAACCATTGATAATTATATCATTGAATTGAATAAGTAATTTACTTGCCGGCCCTTACAAATAAGTAATCTATCGCTTTGCCCCCGCCGGATATAGTAGCCTTTAACTTATTTCCATCCAGCACATAAGCGATCTTTTTAGGAAAATCATGCTCCGGGTTTTCGCAGGTAAAACCGGTATCAGAAATTTGGGTGAGCTTAAAATAAACCGGTTTTTCGTTTTCCTTCACATCGGCAACATAGTAAATCTCGTTATCCTTAAACAGCAGGGTGGTACGCTCGGTTATAGTGGTATCGGTACCTTTTATACGTGCGCCAAAACCCTTCAGTTCGGTATTGCTGCCCCTGTCCCATTGTTCGTATCCCGAAGTACCGGCGCGGGGGTTTGTACGCACCCACTTGCCAATAAGCCAGCTAAGCTTACCAAGGCCGGGCTCGGCAGGGTTACGTTGTGCAAAAACGCTTATGCTGATAATTAGTAAAACGCAAATTATTAGCAATTTATGCATAATTTAGTTTTATTTAGATATGATCATTAGATGTATAATCAAACTGCTATCAAGCTTATCACTCACTATACCTGTCGTTTTGCCAGGGATATGCGGTATTAGAATAGCCCCTTTCTTCCCAAAAACCTAATTTATTTTCGGTCAGGAATTCAATACGCTTTATCCATTTCGAGCCCTTCCATGCATAAAGCTGAGGGGTTATCATACGTAAGGGGCCGCCATGCTCTATCGGCAAAGGCAGCCCTTCAAACGTGTGCACCAGCAATACATCGGGTTTAAGCGCCTCTTCCAGCGATATATTTGTGGTATACGTATCATACCCGTAGCACATGATGTGCGTAGCGGTTTCTTTTGGGTGCACAAGGGCAGCAATATCCAATAGGCTAACCCCTTTCCAGTGGATATTCAGCTTGCTCCAGGTTGTAACACAATGAAAATCAGAAGTGTCGTTAGTTTGTGGCAAAGCCATCAGCTCTTTCCAGGTTAATCGTACCGGGTTATCTACCGCGCCATCGATAGATAGACGCCAGCGGTCCAGCGGAATATCAGGCTGGTAACCCAGATCGAGTACCGGCCATTTAATGGTAGCAGTTTGCCCGATGGGGATAGTCGGCATGCCGTGCCTGTTTGGATTACCCGAGCCTTTAGGCGATGGGTCGGCCATAGAGGGGGTTAGCTTCATTTTCTCCCAAAATCTCGCTTTCAACTTCATGCGCGATTCGACGATCCGGTTAAGTTTATCGGCATCTTCCATATCCCTGGTTTTAGGTGAACCTAAAAATACGGTAAAATATTCAGGAATTACAATGTTTGGCCAGGCTAAGCCTGAGGGACTGCCTTTTCAAAGGGCCATTCGTTATTCACTTTCGCTTTAATAAAATAAGCCAAAATGCCTGTAGCACCGGCAATTAAGCCACCCAATACCATTTTTAATCCTGTGGACGCTAGGATACCAAACCACATTATAATGGCCAAGTAAACAGGCAGCGGAAATAAGGGCATTTTATATGGGAATTGTGCCGTTTTTCGCGCCTTGCGCAACAGCAAAAGGCCAATTGCCTGCGCTATAAACTGAATGAGTATCCGCATGGCTAAAATGGCGTGTATCACGTCTACCAGTTTTAAACGCAGGCTAAACAAAAATGCTATCCCACCCAAAACTAACAACGATACATAAGGAAAATTCTTGGTGGGATGTAATTTGGCAAACACCTTGAAAAAAGCACCATCCAGCGCGGCGGCATAGGGTATGCGGCTGTACCCAAGCGTTGCTGAAAACACAGACGAAAAGGCTACCAAAAGGATAAGGCACGTTACCGCTTTTGCAGCGGTATTGCCCGCCAGTTGCTGCATAAACTCGCTAATAACAAACTTGCTATCTTTGGCAACACTCCAGGGGATTACGCTTACTACGCTAACATTCATCAACATATACAAAATTGCAATACCTGCTATCGACAAAAACATACTGCGTGGTATATTACGCGACGGGTTTACAATTTCTCCACCCAAATGGCAAACATTGTAATAGCCTAAATAGCTATAAACACTTTTTACGCTGGCAAAACCGATAGCCGCAACAAAAGCATAGTTAACGGTAAGCCCATCGTTTATGTGCCTAATGGGCTGCATAAAATTACCGTGAAACAGCCCGCCCGCTATTATCCACAACATTGTAACCAAAACCCCTACCCACAGCACTATACTAATTTTGCCAATAGCTTCAATTTTTCGGTAAAGCAGTATAATGATGCATATCACCACCGAGCCGCTCATGATCTTAGATTCGATATTGGATAAGGGAAACAGGTAAGAGAAATATTCTGCAAAGCCAATTGCTGCAGAGGCAATTACAAGCGGTGCCTGTATCATAGTTTGCCAAACAAACAAAAAACTCATAAGCTTACCCATCTTGGTTTTGCCGTAGGTCTCTTTCAGGAAATTGTAGGAGCCACCTGCCATTGGGAATGCTGCGCCCAATTCGCTCCAAACCATCGCATCTACCATAGAAAGCAGTGCACCGGCAAGCCAGGCGTATAAAAACCAGGGGCCGTTCATGGTGGCAATAACCATAGGGAGGGTAACAAAGGGCCCTATGCCAACCATATCCGTCATGTTGATGGCTGTGGCCTGTGCCAGCCCAAGGCGGCGTACGAGTGATTTTTCAGCCATGTAACATATCTATCACAAAAATAGATTTATTAGCTAAGCCGTAAAATATATTGGGTCAGTGGTTTGTAATTAGTGTGCTGGCAATTGCACACCCGCTGCGCTATTCGCAGGCAATGCTGGCCAGCATAAACTTCTTTATTTTCACCGGCGCTACAGGTGTTGACGGTACACTGCCTTTCAGTGCAAAGATGCCGATATAACGGGGTTGAAGCGTCAGCTCTTTTACGGCAAGCTCTTTAAACGCGGCATTGGCAGCGGCACCGCCTGCATACAACAAACGATAGCGGTTGCCTTGTTTCTCAATCCGCAAAGCCGTTCGTTTCAAGTTACTCAGCACAATTGTTTTTTGCACGGTGCTATCCAATGTTAACACGGTATTATGTATAAACTCCTCCGGCTTGCCGCCATTGCCGGGAGTTGATATCGCCTGCACCAAAACTTCATCCGGTTTTTTAAATCCACCAAAAAAATCGTTATAAGCTAAAGAAATGCGCATGCTGGGGCTATTTAAACTGCTATCCTGCATCAGTAATAGCCCTGCTTGTTGCCATTCGGCCGCAGGTATAAAGTCTTCCATCTGCAATTCAGTTACAAAGCAACCCTTAGGTAAAGGCCGTATCAATAAATTTTTAATTTGGGGTTGCGCAACGCTATCCGGCCAATTATCGCCGGGTAAAGTAAATAGCGTTAAACCTTGGGCGCTATCGCCGCGTTTATTCCAGTATGCGTCATCCTTATTAAATACCTGCCAATTATTATCCTGCAAATACATATCGCTTACGTCATCAAAATTTTCGGTTAGCGATACCGATGAATTGCGTTGATACCACATATAGGCTGCCAATAACAGTAATATTGCCGCCAACGCGGGCCTCAGCCAGCCAAAATTTTTAGGGGTAATTTCCGGTGCCACAGCTTCGGCCAAATGCCTTTCCCGGTACATAAACCAATACGGGTGATGGCTCTCGTCGTTTTTCCGGTCTATATCGTTGGTGTAAGGGGCTTTAAGTACGAAGCGGGCAAGCGTATCCATAGATGCCACCGATGGGTTTTCCCTGGTTTTTTTGTTAAGCACAAAAAACGAATAATTTTTTAGGCTGCGCCAGCCTACAGTCAACCCTGTATGGTCTAAAAGCTGCTGTTGAAAAAGCTTTCCTTCGGTTTCGGTAATCGGCTGCAATAGCGGAGACCCGAAACAACGGGAATACGCTTCGCGGTATAATTGCGAAAAAACTTTTTTTTCAGGCTCTTCCATGGCAGATGATGGTATAAATATACAATTCCGTTAGCTTTCCGCTCCCTTACCGCACCAATTTATTGCAATGATACACTTTTGTTGGCATGCAATTAAGCATAAAAAAATATCAACTCCACATGAAATTTGTATTTTCGTTATTGGCTGCTTTTTTTATTTCAAACGTAAACGCACAGCAGCTTCAGCTTCATTACGATGTACGGCATGCCATAAACCCGGCGCGCAATACTAAAAACTACCCTACCCTTTATTTTGAATATTTTAAATCGCTTGATAGTGGCAAAACTTTTATAAAGCCAGGTGATTTTTTGCTTAAACTACAGGCAGATTTTGTGGGCGACCAAACCAATATTGGCAAATATTATATGCAGGTATCACAGGAAGTACGTTTTTGGAAGCCTAAGGTATTTGTAAACCTGCAATACAGCGGCGGGCTGGGTATCACTACGCCACGGCAATACAGCTATTACATCT
>NZ_CAMLOV010000063.1 GCF_946481715.1 uncultured Mucilaginibacter sp.
ACTGATGGGCTTATCCCCCGTAAAAATTATGGCTGACGAGAGTGTATATATCCATCACGATGCCCGCAAGCAGATAGAAAGCGGCAGTTGCCATTACGTAAACATAAAAATGGCCAAGGCCGGCGGGATAACCGAAGCCAAAAAGATCCACGACACCTGCGCAGAACGCGGCATCCCCTGTATGATGGGCGGTATGCTGGAAAGTCGCATAGCGCTCAGCAGCAAACTGCATTTTGTATACGCCAGTCCCAATGTTCATTTTTACGATATGGATACCTGTAAACTTGGGCATTTAATTGACCCATGCATAGGCGGCGCGCAATACAATGGCTATCACCTGGATATCAGCGACGCGCCGGGAATAGGAGCAGATGCGGATGAAAAGTTTTTGGAGGGGTGTGAGAAGTGGGTTGTCTGAATCAGAATTTACAGAATTAGAGGATTTACAGAATGCCGCATGGCGTTCTGTAAATCCTTATCCCCCAACGTCCTTGCGAGGAACGAAGCAATCTCTAAGCTATGCATCACCGCTCTGCTTATCTGGAGATTGCTTCGTACCTCGCAAGGACGCGGCGGAAGACTTGGTAACTCTTATTTACTCAACTCCGCAAAATATTTATGAAAAAGCGGTATCGTCTCTATCCCTTTGTAATAATTAAAAATGTCATACTTTTCATTTGGCGAGTGCAGGGCATCGCTATCCAAACCAAAGCCCATCAGTACGGTTTTTAGGCCCAGCTCGGCTTCAAATAAAGCTACTATGGGAATGCTGCCACCACCACGGGTTGGAATAGGTTGCTTGCCGAATGCTTCGGCTATGGCTTTCTGTGCCGCTTTGTAGGCAATGCTATCGGTAGGGGTAACCACCGGCTCGCCGCCATGGTGCGGGGTAACTTTCACCTTAACGTATTTAGGGGCAATCTTCAGAAAATGATCTGTAAAAAGTTGCGTTATTTTTTCGCTGGTTTGGTTCGGCACCAAACGCATGGAAATTTTGGCACTGGCCTTTGATGGCAGTACGGTTTTAGCGCCTTCGCCAATGTAGCCGCCCCAAATGCCGTTCACTTCTAAAGTCGGGCGGGTGCCGGTACGCTCGAAGGTGGTATAGCCTTTCTCGCCCCATGTTTCGGCTATGTCCAGGTCCTCTTTATATTCTTCCTCGTCGTACGGTGCGGCGTTTAGTTCTGCGCGTTCGGCTTCGGTTAGTTCAATCACATCATCGTAAAAACCGGGGATAGCAATATGGTTATCCTCATCATGCAACGATGCGACCATTTTTGCGAGTACAGTTGCCGGGTTGGCTACGGCGCCGCCGTATACGCCCGAATGCAAATCACGGTTAGGGCCGGTTACTTCTACTTCTAAATAGGATAAGCCGCGTAAGCCTGTCTCTAAAGAGGGGTGCTCCATGCTGATCATCGAGGTATCGGAAATCAGCACCACATCTGCCTTAAGCCGTTCTTTATTTTGTTTTACAAAAATGCCCAGGTTATTGGAACCTACTTCTTCCTCGCCCTCAATCATAAATTTGATATTGCAGGGAAGGGTATCGGTTTGCATCATCAGCTCGAAGGCTTTTACATGCATATAAAACTGCCCCTTATCGTCGCAAGCGCCGCGGGCATAAATTTTACCATCGCGGATGGTAGGCTCAAATGGTGGAGTGAGCCAAAGTTCCAGTGGGTCGGGTGGTTGTACATCATAATGGCCGTAAACCAAAACGGTTGGGAGGGAGGCATCGATGATCTTTTCGCCATATACAATTGGGTAACCCGCGGTTTGGCAAACTTCTACCTTTTCGGCACCGGCATCTACCAATTTTTTGGCCACGTAATCGGCGGCGTTTAAAACATAGGGTTTGTATTTTGGGTCGGCGCTAACGGAGGGGAAGCGCAGCAGTTCGAACAACTCATCCAGCAAACGCTGTTTATTATCTTCTATATATTGCTTTATTGCCTGCATGGTAAATGTATTTGAGGCAAATATAGTGTTGCGGAATAGATATCCAATAGATTTCACGCAAAGGCGCAAAGCCGCTGAGCAACAATTAAAACTTTGCGCCTTAGCGTCTTTGCGCGAAACTAATATGAAAACTGGCTATTACGCTTTCTCCACCACAACAGCAGTACCATAAGCCAAAACCTCGGTAATGCCCTGCATCACTTCGTTGGCATCGTAGCGCATGTTAATAATGGCATTGGCACCAATGGCACGGGCGTGCTGTATCAGCAACTGATAAGCTTCTTCGCGGGCGTTTTCGCAAAGCTCAACATAAACAGAAAGCCTGCCGCCAAAAAGCGATTGTATGCCACCTGCAAAATTGCCCACAACGCTGCGGCTGCGTACGGTTATGCCACGCACTACGCCGAGGTGTTTGGTAACTTTATAACCTTCTAACGTGTTGCTGGTGGTGATGAGTGAAGTATCCATAATGTTGTAAAGATTTGTTTGGTGTTAGATGTTATTTCTTTAAAAATGTTACTAATGCGGGGTTCACAATATCGGGCTGTTCTAAAAAAGGCAGGTGAGCGGCATCATCAACCGGTAAAAACTCCGATTTTAAAACCGCGTTTACCGAATTGCTGAATGAAAACGGTACCGATTTATCCTCCCGGCCCCAAATAAGCATTACGGGTTTATTTTTGGCGTTTAACGCCGCATAACTCTCCCTGGGGTTAAAATCGTAATTGTACTGTGTAGAAACCAATGCATGGCGAAACCCTTTGTATTCCATTTGCGGGGTGTATTGGTCAACCCAGGTGGGGTGTTTGTCGGGGTACTTAAAATCCTGCATCTGGCTCAGTGCCCTTTTTTCGGCGCCTATTAATTCTTTAAAAGTGGTTATGTAAGGCGAAAAATCCGGCTTGCCGAACTCATACACCGGGTCAATCAATACAACTTTGTTTACCATATCGGGGTAGGTATTAGCAAAATCGGTTACCACTGCCCCACCGAAGGATACGCCCACAAGGCTTACAGGCCGTTTTAGCTCAAGTTTTTGTATCAGGTCTTTTAGCTGGTCCATGTACAAGTCTTTATTATAAACCGTATCCGGTCGGTCGGAATAGCCCCTGCCAAATTCATCGTACCGCAATACCCGGAAACCATGTTCGGTTAAATATTCGTAAGTGCCATTCCATATATAGTAAGGAACGCTAAATCCATGCACCAGTATTACCACTTTGCCACTATCGGGGCCATCCAGCTCATAATGGGTAACCCCACCGCTTAGTTCCTCGTAGCTGCCATTGGTATTTTTGCGGAGGTTGTAAGTAATTTCTTTTGTTTCCTTATTCTGAGTGAAATAGAAAATGGCGACAACTGCAGCCGCCAAAAGGACGAGTACAAATAGAAAAGTAATAAAACGTTTTAAAAGCTTCATTTTTTGCGAGGGAATAAGGATTGTTGAATTAAGAAATAAAAGTAATTGAATTATTTAATTTAGCACCATAATCTATTTCGAAAACTGATGCGTATCACCCTTATCGGATCGGGCAATGTCGCCACACATCTTTCGGCAGCCCTAAAAAATGCAGGGCACCGATTAGTGCAGGTTTATAGCCCAACCATGCAAAATGCCGCCTTATTAGCTTATCACGTTGGCGCATCGGCCATTGATAACCTTAACGATATTGACGATGAAACTGATATTTTCATCATCGCTGTTAAGGATGACGCTATTGCAGCACTTGTACCCGCTTTATCCAGGTTGGGTAAGTTGATTGTACATACATCGGGCGCGGTGGATATACAAACTTTGTTGGATATTACCCTCAACGCAGGAGTGTTTTATCCTTTGCAAACCTTCAGTAAAACCAAAGAGTTAAACTTTAGGGAAGTACCGATGTGTATTGAGGGGGCTGATGAAGCTATCACCACACAATTGGTAGACCTTGCCCGCAGCATCAGCAATAGTGTTTACCGGGTAAGTTCGGCGCAGCGTAAGGTACTGCACCTGGCTGCTGTATTTGCCTGCAATTTTACCAATCACCTGTATTCGGTTGCCGAAGGGCTGTTAAAGGAGCATACTATGAACTTTGATATGCTGCGCCCGCTGATATTAGAGACCGCAGATAAAATAAAGAAACATTTGCCTGCCAATGTACAAACCGGACCGGCTGTGCGTAAAGACGAGCAAACTATGCAGGCACACCTGCAAATGTTGGATGGCAAAACTGAATTGCAGGAAATTTACGTATCGTTAAGTCAGGATATTATCAAAAACAGTAACAGGGGTAACGGGGATAGTTAATTTTGTTACTTTTGCCAAAATGAATATTTTTAAAATAAAGATCAACTTTGAAGAAGCAGGCCACGATACTATCGAACTGCCTATCGCCGAAGGGGAATCTGTTTTGGACGTGTGCCTGGAAAACGGCATAGAACTACAGCACAATTGCGGCGGCGTATGCGGTTGCAGCACCTGCCATGTATATGTTAACAAGGGGATGGATAACATCCAGGAGATATCGGACAAGGAAGAGGATTTTATTGATAGGGCGGTAAACCCGCGCATTACATCGCGCCTGGGCTGCCAGTGCGTAATTATAGATGGCGATATAGAAGTTACCCTGCCCGATCAGTCTGGCTTTATGGGCCACTAATGATAAATTTGAACGAACACTCACAAGCAAGAAATGAACGACGATAAATTCGCCCTGCCAATACATTGGAATGATTACGAAGATATAGCCCTGAGCCTTTACGAAAAGTTTGGCGACGACTTTGGCGAATCGAAGATCTACCGCATCCGTTTTACAGAGCTGCTGGATTGGGTTTTAAGCCTGCCAAACTTTGCCGGTACCCGCGAAGAATCTAACGAAGGCCACTTGGAGCAAATACAAAGCGCCTGGGTGTACGAGTGGCGGGATAACCAATAGAAGTTAGAAAGGTTGGAGAAGTTAAAAAGTTGTAAGGTTGGAAAGTTGAAATGTTTTGAACCGGCAACGATTAAATTTCTAATCTGTGAAATCCATCCCTAATCGTGCAATCAAATAACAATCGGTGCAATCATAACATAATCGGTGTAATCACAAAAAATGGAATCCTTTTTAAATAAGCTTAAAGATATAACCACTTTTATTTTTGATGTGGATGGGGTGCTGACAGATGGATCGATCATGGTAACCGAAACTGGGGTGCAGAGCCGTTCTTTTAATATTAAGGATGGTTACGCCTTGCAGCTTGCTGTAAAAAGTGGTTACAATGTGGCGGCGATATCCGGCAGCAGGAGCAAGAGCGCACTGTTCCGTTTAAATAGCCTCGGCATTAATGATGTTTACCTGGGCGCCCACACCAAAACCGAGCGTTTTAAGATATACGTAGAAGAAAAGGCCATCCACCCCGGCAATGTATTGTACATGGCCGATGATATCCCCGACCTGGGTGTAATGAAAATCGTAGGCCTGCCGGTTTGCCCGGCCGATGCCTGTGAAGAGATAAAAGCCGTTAGTGCATTTGTTTCGCCCTACGCAGGCGGCAAAGGCTGTGTGCGCGACATCATCGAAAAAGTGATGAAGGTACAAGGCAAGTGGATGAACGAACAGGCGTATAGCTGGTAGGTTTAAGCCGAAAGCCTAAAGTCCAAAGCAAAAAGATGAGCACATTTCCACCAATTATTCTCGCTTCCAAATCTCCGCGCAGGCAGGAGCTTTTAAAGCTAATGGATATTGATTTCCGTGTGGTTTTAAAGGAGGTGGATGAATCGTACCCTGATGGGCTTTCGCCTGCCGAAATAGCCCTCTACATCGCCCAAAAAAAAGCTGAAGCATTTGATGAAGATATTACGGATGGGGTGGTGCTTACTGCCGATACCATTGTGTGTATTGAAGGCGAGATATTAGGCAAGCCGGATAATGCAGAGCACGCCGTTGAAATGTTGCATAAGCTAAGCGGCAAAGCACACCAGGTTTATACAGGTGTTTGCCTGCTGCATAAGCACCAGTACAATAAATTTTACGATATGTCGGAAGTGTTTTTCCGGAAGCTTACCGACGAAGAGATCAGCAGCTATGTGGCCGAATATCAACCATTCGATAAAGCAGGTTCCTACGGTATCCAGCAGCGCATCGGGCTCATCGGCATCGAGCGGATCAATGGTTCATATACCAATGTGGTGGGTTTACCTACAGAGAAAGTGTACCAGCAATTGATGAAGATTACTTCTTCCCAAGGAAACGTATAAACTACGTCATTGCCACGAAGCAATCTATACGCTTTGCATTGCGGCTTTGCATGACGGCTTATCCTGTGCAGAGATTGCTTCGTACCTTACAGCAATGACGTTGGGGTTAAGAATCCCTACAATTTCTTCCAGTTATTCTTCCGATTCACATCCGGCAGGGCGTTATCCGGGTCAACGGTTACACTTTCAACATCCTGGGTTGTGGGTATGGTGACAGTGGCCGCCTTTTGTTGTAGCCAGGTTTCTACCGGGAAATAGGTGCGCTTTTTGCTGCCGTCTTTCAATTTTACCTCAACGGTAAACGGCATAACCATTAATTCTTTATTGGCAATGGTTACTTTAATGCCTTTTGAATGGTCTTTATCTAGGTATTCGGCATCTATAAGCGCAATATCCAACTTGTAATTGTTGTAGAACCAACCTTTCCAAAACCAGGAAAGATCTTCACCAGCGCCGTTCTCCATCGAACGGAAAAAGTCATCGGGCTGCGGATGTTTGTATGCCCATTTGTGGATGTAGTTCCTGAAAGCATAGTCAAACCTGTCTTTTCCCAATATCTGCTCGCGCAGCAATATCAAACCAAAAGCAGGCTTAAAATAAGTGAAGGGGTGCCGGTATTTTTCGGAGATGGCATCCGGCGCGGTCATCATGCTGGGCGCCTCCGGGTCGGTAATAAAGGGGATGATCTCATCTGCCGGGTTGCCGCCGTTCTCGGCGTATTCGCTGTCGCGTTTAGGTGCATACTCGCCTTTGTTGAACATATCCGATGCATAAACATCAATAAAAGTGTTCAGTCCTTCGTCCATCCACGCAAAACGGCGCTCGTCGCTGCCAACGATCATGGGGAACCAGTTGTGACCAATCTCGTGCGCGGTAACCCAAAACAGATCTTTACCTTTATCGGTAATGCCATCAAACACAATACCGGGATATTCCATGCCGCCGGCTATACCTGCTTCGTTCACAGCAACCGGGTAGGGGTACACAAACCATTTTTCTGAGAAGTATTCTATCGAACCTTTCAGGTATTCGGTCGCGCGGCCCCATGCATCATTGCCGGCGCTTTCTACAGGGTAAACCGACATGGCCAGCGATTTTTTACCGCCCGGCAGGTTCACCCTTGCTGCATCCCAAATAAATGCTTTGGACGCCCCGAAAGCCACATCGCGCGTGTTCAACATTTTAAAATGCCAGGTAAGGTTGCCTTTACCTGCTGGCCGCGAGGATGGATTATTGACCTCGGCAGCACTGCGTATCATAACGGTTTTGTCGCTGTTTTTCGCGGCAGTTAACCTGCTTAGTTGCGTTGCCGTAAGCACTTCGGATGGGTTAACCAATTCGCCCGAACCCGCTACGATCATATCTGCAGGCAAGGTTACTTTGTAATCGATATCGCCGTATTCTAAATAAAATTCGCCGCTACCAAGGAAAGGGGCAGTGTCCCAACCGCGCGAGTCATCGTAAACGCACATGCGTGGGTAAAACTGGGCTATCTCGTAGATCTTACCGTTTTTGGTGTCGGTATAATCCGTCCTCCCGCCAAAATTACCGGGAATGGTGTAATGGTATTTTACGATGAAGTTGATCTTGCCGCCTTTTGGTGTAACCGCAACCGGCAAGCGTACCTGCATACGGGTGTCGGTAATTACATAGTTTAGTTTGGTAAGCTTCCCATTTTGTAGCATGAAAACCGACTCGATATTGTACCCGGTGGTATGATCAAGCGCTGTGAAACCTGTTACAAAGTTGGAGCGCGCGTCTTTTTTGTAAGTGTTTTGGTCCAGGTGCAGCCAGAGGTATTGCAGCGCATCGGGGCTGTTATTGGTATAGCTGATATTAGCCGAGCCGCTGATGGTTTTGCCGATGGTATCCAGCTTCACATCCAGTTGGTAATCCACCCGGTTTTGCCAGTATTTTGCCCCCGGCTCGCCATTGGGCGAGTGGAACTCGTTGCCTTTTTCGGTAAACGGCAGGGTAGAGAACAAGGCCGCCGGCTGGTAATT
Source organism: uncultured Mucilaginibacter sp. (assembly GCF_946481715.1). Next base: position 8,188 of record NZ_CAMLOV010000063.1, read on the forward strand.
GCTGGTAATGGTATCGTTAGGGTTTTTCTTTTGCGCCTGCGCGGACAAAATAATAAGGGATAATACTACCGTTGAGAGGAATTTGATTTTCATAGCTGTAGGTAAAAAGCATAGCAAGATACAAAGCGCGGGCAATAAATTTATTTTTAGTTTGAAAAGAATGGCATTTGTTTATGGAATACCGGCCGCTGTTGCATCTTGTCAATAAAACTAACCGTTATGCAACGCATCAAACGCATTGATATCCCCCAGCCCTGCCATCAATCCTGGGATGAAATGACACGCGTTGGCCAAGGCCGGCATTGCCAAAGCTGCTGTAAAACCGTAGTTGATTTTACCACGATGAGTAACGCGGATATTATCGCGCATTTCGTTTCGCATAAAAATGTTTGTGGAAGAATAGGGGCAGACAAACTGGCCGCTATCAATTTCGATTTGACGGTAAAGAGCAAAAGGCAGTTTTCGTGGAAAGGCTTGATCGCACTAGCTACTCTAAGCATATTATTCCCTATTGTAGATGCAAAAGCACAAACCACCAAAGTTAAACATGCTACTGCCAAAAAAATTGCATCTAAAGAGCCCTTAATATTCGAGCGAGCAAAAGAAAGGCTCTCAGCGCGTGCGCCTGTAAAGATTGAAATTGCTGTTTCGCCTAACGGTACAGTTGTGCCGGTAAAACTGGACATAAAAACTGAGCCAGCACACACAATGTTGGGGGGGATGGTAGCAGGAGTGAAGGTAAGCTCTGTTTACGAATGGTGGCGGGATGAGTTAATCCGCATATTTTAATATAAACCTTTTAACAATAATATTCTAAAACCCGCATACTATGCAACGCATCAAACGTATCGATATCCCCAAACCCTGCCACGAATCCTGGGATGCAATGACACCAGTTGAGCAAGGCCGGCATTGCCAAAGTTGCTGTAAAACCGTAATTGATTTTACAACCATGCCCAATGCCGATGTTATCGCATATCTGTCATCGCACAAAAACACCTGTGGGCGTATAACCGGCAGTAAAATGGCATCAGTTAATCACGACCTGGAAGTTCAACACAGGAAGCGTTTTACCTGGAAGGGATTTATTGCGGCAGCTTCACTGAGTATGTTGTTCCCAATGCTAAAAGCCGAAGCGCAATCTCCCCCCAAAACCGAGCAAGCGCCTGTTGCGCCAAACTTTATGGGCAAGGTGGCCGCGCCTGATACTGCCGGCTATATTACCGTAAAAGGCGTGGTAACTGCCAAGGATGATGGTTTGCCTGTTCCTGGAGCCACTATCAAGGTAAAGAATAAAGGCACATACCTTATTACACAAACTCGCACCAACGGCTCATTTACTATACAGGTGCCGCCAAACACCAAACGGATTTCGGTAAGTTTTTTAGGTTACGAAACAAATGAAATAAAGCTTCGCCATAAAGCAGGCGAGCAAAGCATTGTACTTAATACGGCGCTGGATAGTTCTTTTGCCGGCGGGATGGAGGTGTATGTTAATTTTTAACTCAATGGAAATGATGAGCATCAATAGATTTCTCCAGTTGGTATTTATCACACTTACATTGCTGATAAGCAAACCCTATTTTGCACAAGCGGCCGCAATAACTAACCACAATCGCATTTCGATTAACTCAATGACAGGCGATACCGTTGCAAAAAAACTCATCAATGGAAAAGTTATTGCCCGAGACGACAAATTGCCGGTACCTCGCGCCACCATAATTGTTAAAGGTACTCGAATTGGCACCCAGGCCTTGGACGATGGTACTTTCAACTTAAATGTGCCCGATACCTCGCAAACAATAATTGTACGTTTTTTAGGGTTTCAAGATCAGGAGGTTAATCTTAAACTGACGGAGGCTAAACCCTATAAAGTAATTTTAGAAACAACTAAAGCAATTAGGTGCGGCCCGCGGATTCCTTTTTACAAACGTTGGTGGTATAGCCTGAAACAAATCTTCTAACTCAACATCCCCGCCAAAACCCCTTCCTTAAGCGAATAGGTGCTCATGCTTACATCTACCAACCCAAGCTTTTGCATAATATAGATGGTAAGCAAGCTGGCGGTTACAATCATATCAACCCGCACCGGGATGATGCCTTTTGTGGAGGCGCGTTTGGCGTGGGTAGATTTTACGAGGCGTTCTATCAGGTCCAGCAGGTCGTCAGTATCAAACTCGTAGGTTTTGTTTTTTTTTAGGTCGAAGGATTTGCCTTTGTCCAGTTCAATCACCTCTGCAAAGCTCTCGAACGCGCCGGATGAGCCAATGAGCGTGGCGGGTTTGTATTGCATCGCCGCTATAAAAAGAGGGGCCAGGTGCTGGTTGAGGTAAGCCGTCATGGCTTTGATAGAGATCAGGGGTATGGGGTCGGTTTTATGGAATCTATCCATTAGGCGGGCTGCGCCTATTTCGAAGCTTTGCTTCCAAAGCACCTCTTTGTCGTTACCAATGATGAACTCTACACTGCCGCCGCCGATATCAATAATGAGGGCGTTCTCTTCGGTTAACACGCCGCTGGCCTTTATACCTTCATAAATAAAGGCAGCTTCCTGTTCGCCGTTGATGATCTCTATCCGTATGCCGGCTTTAGCTTGTACTTCAGCAATAAAATCGTTGCCATTTGCGGCACTGCGCAGCGCAGAGGTGGCTATAGCACGCACGGTGGTCGCCTGGGCCTTATCAATATGCTTTTTAAACTCCTGCATGGTTTTTATCCCTCGGGTAAAGGCTGCCTGCTGTATAATACCTTTGTTGATGCCGCCTTCGCCAATTTTTACCGGTTCTGTTTGGCGGTACACTACATTAAAGCCATCAGCACCTGCCTCCGCTATTATCAAATGAAAGGTGTTGGTGCCAAGGTCCATTACGGCTACACGTTTGACGGGTGAGGTTTTTTGTTCGGGCATGGGCAGAATTAAAAATCCCCGCAAAAGTACGGCTTTCGCGGGGATTTTTGAATTTATGATGTGGTTTGGGTATTACTCTTTGTAAAAAAACCATTTGGCCAGTTCTTTAAAGCTTGCTTTTTTGCCGTACATCAGTATACCAACACGGTAAATGCGGGCAGCAACGTAGGTGGTGAAAAGGAAGCCTACTACCATTAAAAACATGGATAAGCCTAACTGCCAGTCGGGAACGCCACCAAACGGTACGCGCACCATCATTGCTACCGGTGCCGTAAACGGTATCATAGAAAGCCAAACTGCCAGCGGGCTATCAGGTGCCTGGAATAATACCGATACCGATAAAATATAGGTAAACAATAACGGCAATGTTATCGGGAACATAAACTGCTGCGTTTCGGTTTCGCTATCTACCGCCGAACCCACCGCTGCAAACAGGGCGCTGTAAAGCAGGTATCCTGTTAAGAAATAGAAAATAAAACACCCTAAAATATAACCAAAAGGTATAGTGCTGAGCACAGCAACGGCACCCGCAATAGGGCTTCCCGGGCCCGAGAACGCATGCCCTGCAATTTTTGATGATACCACTGAAAGGACTATCCACGCAGCGAATTGCGTTAAGCCAACCAGCCCTACCCCGATGATTTTCCCCAGCATCAGCTGAAAAGGCTTAACGGATGAAATAATCACCTCTATGATACGACTTGTTTTTTCTTCTATAACGCCGCGCATTACCTGTGCGCCATAGATGAATAACGACAGGTAAATTAAAATGGCGCATGCTATACCTACGCCCATTGTAGCACCCAAATTGGCATCTTTTGTACCCGTGGCAGTAACTTCCATGGCATTAACAGATATCCTGTTTTTATTAAGGGCGTTCAATAAAGCGGTATCGATGTGATGGTCTACCAGGCTTTTTGCTGAAGCTATAGAATTCATTTGCTTCTCTATTTCACCGGTAAGCTGGTAGGTTGGCTTCTTTTTTGATAAAATTTGCACCTGTTTTTTTGCATAATCGGCGGGTATTATCAGTAAAGACATATCTTCATTTGCCTGTAACGCAGCCTTTGCATCATTTAAAGATTGTTTACTGGTTTTGAATTTGATGTGTTTGGCATTGTGTAACTTGCCCTCAAAAGCTTTGCTGTCGTCAATTACTTTAACGGTAAGGTCATTGCTCAGTTCCTGGTTGTTTTTGGCAACAAAGCCTACAAGTGCCGACATGCCCAGTATCAACGCGGGCACCGCAAATATCATCACAATAAAGGCCTTTTTCCTTACGCGGGTAACGTACTCGCGCTGTATAATAAGTAATACTTTATTCATGGCTTATTTAATGAGGTTTACTTTTTCGATGAATATCTCGTTCATGCTGGGGATAACTTCCTGCAGCATATTTATCCGGGTTTTGGGCAGCAGGTACTGCAGCACATCATTGGAGGTGGTACCGTTAAGTTTTAGTTTGATGGTATGGCTGTCGTCCTCGCCCGCCACGTCGCTCAGCAAGTCGAATGGTTGCGTACCGTCGAAATCGAGATGGCTGCCGGCGTATTCTACCAGGTAAGTATCGTTTTTGTACGAGTTTCGGATGGTTTTCACCCGTCCATCCAGTATTTTCTGCGATTTGTGGATGAGGGCAATAGAGTCGCAAAGCTCTTCAACCGATTCCATGCGGTGGGTAGAGAACAGGATGGTTGCACCTTTTTTATTCAGCTCCAGTATCTCGTCTTTTATAAGTTCGGCAGCCACGGGGTCGAAACCGCTGAAGGGTTCATCCAGGATGATCAGGTCGGGCTCGTGCAGCACGGTAGCCACAAATTGCGCTTTTTGCGACATGCCTTTAGATAGTTCTTCTATCTTTTTCTTCCACCAGGTCTCCATCCCCAGCTTCTCAAACCAGAATTTTAAACGTGTGGTAGCTTCGGCACGGCTTAAACCTTTTAGGCGGGCGAGGTATATCATTTGCTCGCCTATCTCCATTTTTTTGTACAACCCGCGTTCCTCAGGCAGGTAGCCGATACGGTTAATGTGCGACTGATCGAGCTTTTGCCCGTTGAAGTAAACTTCGCCCGAATCGGGGGCGGTAATTTGGTTGATAATACGGATGAGGGAAGTTTTACCGGCGCCATTTGGGCCAAGCAGCCCGAAGATCTTGCCGCTTTCTACTTCTAAACTCACATCGTCTAACGCACGGTGGCCGGCGTATTGCTTAACAATGTTACGAATGCTTAGCATGTTTGTGGTTTGTTTTTGATGTAATTTAGATATAGCTTGCCTGTGTTTGTTACACCTCTAAATTTATATATTAGTTAACCAGAAACCATGTATAAACTACTCCTGCTTACTGCTTTTATTTTATGCTTCGCGATGCATGTAAACGGCCAACCTGCGGCAAAAAAGCCTGTCAGCATCATTTTTGATAGTGACATGGGGCCTGATTATGATGATGTAGGCGCTATTGCCATGCTGCATGCTTTTGCCGATAATGGCGAAGCTAAAATATTAGCTACCATGGCCAGCACAAATTACGAAGGCGTAGCGGGAGTGCTGAGCGTGTTCAATACATACTTTAAAAGACCTAATACCCCGGTTGGCGTGCCCAAAGGCAAAGCGCTGGGCCTGCGCGACTGGCAACACTGGACGGATACTGTATTAGCCAAATACCCGCATAAAATAAAAACCAATGCCCAAGCGGAGGACGCAGTAAAACTTTACCGTAAAATATTAGCCGCAGAGCCTGATAATAGCGTAACCATTGTAACCATCGGTTTTCTTACAAATATGAGCGATCTGCTGAGATCAGGTGCGGACGAGTACTCTCAGCTTGATGGTAAGCAACTGGTTGCCAAAAAGGTGAAACAGCTGGTGAGTATGGGTGGTAAATTTCCCGAAGGCTCGGAGTTTAACGTGAACCGGGATGCAGCTGCAAGCCAATACGCACTGGATAACTGGCCGGTGCCCGTTATTTTTAGCGGGGGCGAAATAGGGGAGAAGGTAAAAACCGGCCTGCCACTTATACACAATACAACCATAAAAAACTCGCCGGTGAAAGATGTGTTCGGCTTGTGCATACCCATGGCTGCCGAGGATGCGCCCGGCCGTAACAGTTGGGATGAGACGGCCGTACTGGTTGCCGTAAAAGGCTATTCGCCATATTACAATTTACATAAAGGGCGGATAAAAATTGCAATTGACGGAAGCAACACCTGGGATGATGGTGGTAAGGGCCATGCCCACCTGGTAGCAAAAATGCCTGCTGAAGCTGTGGCCGCTATTATCAATGCACTTATCATGCATCAACCAAAATAGCCTACCGGAATTTTGGGCGGGAACGTAGAAATTTGTGGGATACGTTTGGTTGTTAAAATTGCAAGTGTTCCACTTTGCGTGTGGAACACCCTGTTTTTGGTTTGTATTGACTATTAGTTACTTGTGGTTTTTGGTGAAACACTTTGGAACACCCCTGTTGTTTATATGATGCTACCAATATGTTTATTATCAGTAACTTAAATTAAAACACAAAAAGTTATAAAAATACGCTGGAACACCTTTGTGATAACTCCTAATCCCATTAATTTCGGTGGGGGAAACGTAACCAGGGGGCGAGCATTTCTGATCTTTAACCTCCAAACGCCTACTTCACTTCCTTGTGGCTATAATTATTCATCAGTTCCATCAATTTATCATGGGGGATGGCATAGGCGGTGTTTCCATTAACACCCTTCATATCTTTCGCGGCTACCATAGCGTTAATGATGGCTTCTTCGGTAGCCTCTACCGTTGCCTGGTATACTTTGTCCATTTGCTCTTTTGGTAATACCGTCCAGCTTTCCAGTGTGCCTTTCTCATTCTGTTTTGGCGCTACGGTACTAAACGCCAAAAAAATATCACCCGAACCATTGCGGCCCAGCCCGCCTGTGCGTGCAACGCCCAGCGACGCGCGTTTGGCAACCATTTTTAACTGCGCGGGCAGCAGGGGCGCATCGGTAGCTACAATAATGATGATGGAGCCGTCCTTGGGTTTGGAATTGATTAACGGCATATCGCCTTTCCATTCCTTGCCTACCGGTACGCCGGTGATTACCAAATCCTTTCGCCCGCCAAAGTTACCCTGCACAAGCACGCCCACGGTGTAATTCGCCGTATCTATTTTGATCAACCTGGATGATGTGCCGCTGCCGCCTTTAAAATTAAATAGCATCATGCCAGTGCCGCCGCCTACATTGCCTTCTTCTATTTTACCGCCATGCGCGTTGTTTAGGGCGTCAAAAACGTCCTCTTTTTTTACGTGCAACCCGTTTATGTCGTTTAAAACACCATCAAAAGTTTCGGCAACCACAGGCAGCCCGAAAGAAAAATCAATTAGCCCGCCTCTCGAAAAATTCTTAATGTTCCACTCGCCAATGGCATCGCGCACTACGCCAACGCTGTTGGTATTGGTAATGCCGATGGGGCCGTAACTAAGGCCATACTCTTCAATAACGGTGGTGCCGGTCATTTCCCCGTCGCCATTCAAACAAAACCATCCGGCAGGAACCGGGTTGATGGATTTGCCATTCGGCATAATAACCGTTACCCCTGTACGCACCGGACCTTTGCCGGTAACCAACGCACCATCGCCTTTTATAAGTGTTTTATAGCCCACCAAAACGCCTTTTACATCGGTAATGGCATTATAGGTGCCGGGCTTGCCGTCGAACTGGATACCTAAGTCGCGGGCGCGATTTTGGGCGAAGGAAATTGTTGAAGCTAAAGCTGATAAAACGGTAATACATGCTGCCTTGATCATGATGAGATATTTTAGAGATAGTAGATTAAAGGTAATGGTTTGTTATAAGTTTTGGTAGATGTTGATTCTTGGGTTGTTTTCACGCAAAGGCGCAGAGTACGGAATTTCGGTGGTGACACCGAAATTAGGGAGATAGGTATTAGATAGTTTTGATAAGAGGAGTATTTGGCATCGGATGCTTGCTTAAGTGCCCCCGGGTTTTGTAGAGAATAAACAGCACAACAATTGGTACAAGAAGTTCTGATATAACCATGTAAGACAGCATGCTTCTGCCGCTATAATGTTGAATATACATAGCAGACCCGATTGTCCTGAATAGTATGGAGAACAACATTATCAAACCGAACGACTTAAATAAGGCTGAAAAACCTTTGTGTTTAACCCTCATTGTATAAACAATGAAATAAGCCGTTACAAAAAATGCGAAAAAGTTTAAAAGCATGTTGCCATTTATAACAGAAGTGCCAAAAAGGAACATGCGCAACAAAAAAATTACGGTATCCAAAAAAAGATAAATAAGAAAAACGTCTATTAAGGTTTTTTTTTCTTGAAGAAGCCTCAGTACCGATGTCAGGAACAATATCATTATCAAATAGGCGCCCTCAATCAAAAAGTTCAAAATGTATCTTGCAACAGTATTTAGAGGGATGTGAGCAATTTTTAAAAATCCTGTAAATGCAACAACCAAAATATACGCTAAGGTTATTGCAATTAGATAAGAGGTTGTTTTTTTGCTTACTTTCATATAGATATGCAACCTGGCTAATTTAGCAAGAAACAGGTGAATTAAATATCCATTACAGGCTTGTCCTCTCCGCCAGCTTGCAGGCCGTTTAATTTCCGAATCATCAGGATAACATTTATCGGAACAAAAATGTAGAGCGCCAATTCAACCAAAGCCGCCCGGTCCATGGCGGTTTTAAATATGATCTGATCAAAATGGAAAAAAGACACAAAGAGTATTGGAAACAATTGCTTGATAAATAAAATCACACATACAGTTATAGCAACCATCTGGCAGTAAATACGCTCCGGTGACCTCTTTAACCTGAACACCTGTATAAATAAATTGAAATTTACTAATAGTGCCAAAACGCCCAATGACGTAACAACCGGACTTAGAAAAGACGGTTTAAAAAAGGTGAAAATAGTGCCACTCACCACCATAATAACAGGATAGAGGCAGTAACTTATAATGATATAGGGTTTCTCATTCGCCCGGCGCAAAACCTCTATAACAAAAATAAACAGGAGGACGAGCAATAACTGATCGAGAAGGCCTAATACCTGCCATGCCAACCCATTTAACACGAGACCCCAAATATTTCTGGCGAGCAGGAACAGGATCAAAATGATATAGGCAATTGCGTTCCAAAACGATGTGGTGATGAATTTAGGATTAATAGGCATGCTTAAATATACTTTTCCTCAGCATAGAAAAATCGAAAGCCCGGAAAATTAATTTCTCCAGGCTTTCCCATATCGCTGTCGGAATTTCTGTCTCGGTAGTTTTCACAGCGGACCCGCAACAGCATGCGAACTAAGTAATATACAATGTGGAACGCCCAGCTGCTGCAAGCTCTTTTTTTAAAGAGTCCCCCGCGTATGCATGAGAGGCTCTTACTGTACCATCAAAAAGTAAAAGTTTTATAAACATATTTATTAACTGATGGTTATTGTTGCGTGGTAATATTGCCCAACACGTAATATTATTGCGAAAACAAGTTATATTATAATCATCTAAATCAAATTTCATGAAAAAGGTACTTTTATTAGCAGTAGCCGGATTATTTTATTTTGCAAACAGCGCAAATGCCCAAACGTCTGCAGGGCTTGCCGTTGATTTTGGAGACGGGTCGACTTTGGTTGGGCCTGCCATTAAACATTTCTTTTCTAAAAATGCTGCCGGTCAAGCCGAATTAACCTTTGGGGGAGATGCAACCTATATTGGTGCTTACTACCAATACCAGGCCGATGTTAAAAATGCAACCGGGCTGGATTATTATTTAGGGATTGGCCCGCAATTGGGCTTCGGCAACGGCAACACCGCCTTTTACATCAGGCCAATGGCAGGTTTGGAATACAAAATAGATAATACGCCGTTAAATATCGCATTCGACTGGCGCCCTGCATTTTATATCGGCGATAACTCCGATTTTACCGCAGCAAGGTTTGGATTAGGCCTTCGTTTTTCTTTTTAAAATTTACTTTACACTATACAAAGCCGCACCGGGTAACCGCTGCGGCTTTTTTATTTAAACCAGGCTGGTTCTTGTACTGAGATTTTCTCGGTTGCTTTTATAAGCGACATTCCCGGATGAATTTACAAACAATAGCCATAAAAAAAGCCCGGAGTAAAACTAACCCCGGGCCTTTAACGCTTTCGCCTTTTACCTTTTTACTTTCACCTTAAAAGCCTTACTCAAAATACTCCTTCATACGTTCAAAGAAGCTTTTCTCGTTCTTACCGGGATTAGGTTTAAAGTTTGGCGAGCCTTGCAGTTTCTCCAGCATTTCGCGCTCTTCGCGGCTTAGTGCTTTTGGCGTCCAGATGTTTACGTGGATCAGTTGGTCGCCTCGGTGGTAAGAGTTTACCTCCGGTACGCCTTTGCCTTTCAGGCGCAGTATTTTGCCGCCCTGGGTGCCGGGTTCCAGTTTGATTTTGGCTTTACCATCAATGGTTGGCACTTCTACACTGGTACCTATGGCTGCATCAACAAAGTTTACATGCAAATCGTATATCACGTTGTTGCCATCGCGTTTTAAGGTTTCGTGCGGTACTTCTTCTATCAGGATGATGAGGTCGCCCGGTACACCGCCACGCGGGGCTGCGTTACCCTTGCCGCTCATGCTTAGTTGCATGCCTTCGCTTACGCCGGCAGGTACGTTTATGGTGATGGTTTCTTCGCCGCGTACAACGCCGTCGCCATGGCAAACATTGCATTTTGAGGTAATGGTGCTTCCTTCGCCGTTACAGGTGGGGCAGGTGCTGGTGGTTTGCATCTGGCCCAAAATGGTGTTGGTAACCCTGCGTACAGAGCCCTGCCCGCCGCAGGTTTTACAGGTGCTGAAAGATGATTTATCTTTAGCGCCGCTGCCATCGCAGGTTTTACAGATGATCTGCTTGTTTACTTTTATTTTCTTTTCGGCACCGTTGGCAATTTCTTCTAAAGTTAAGCGCACTTTAATGCGCAGGTTGCTGCCACGGGCAACACGGCGGCCACCGCCACCCTGCCTGCCACCACCGCCAAAGAACCCCTCGAACGGGCTGCCACCGCCAAATATATCGCCAAACTGGCTGAATATGTCGTCCATATTCATGCTGCCGCCGCCGTAACCGCCACCATTTGGCGATGACGCGTTGGCCGCGTGCCCAAACTGGTCGTACCGCTGGCGTTTTTCGGGCGAGCTAAGCACCTCATAGGCTTCAGCAGCTTCCTTAAACTTTTCTTCGGCTGCTTTATCGCCCTCGTTCTTATCCGGGTGATATTTAATAGCCATTTTACGATATGCCTTCTTTATCTCGTCAGCATCTGCTCCCTTGGTTACCCCAAGCACATCGTAATAATCTCTCTTAGCCATAGTTTAATTAGTGAATTATTTATTGAGTGAATTAGCGAATAACCCACTTATGTATTATATATCTTTTTGAATCAGTAAGATAGCGAATTAATAACAAAGAACTAAATCAGCATTCACTAATCCAATCCTTCTCTAATTCACTCATTAATTATGCTCCCACAATTACTTTGGCAAAGCGTACCACGCGCTCGTTTAGCTCGTAGCCTTTTTCCATTTCATCAACTACTTTGCCCTTCATGTCATCGGTAGGGGCAGGTATGCTGGTAATGGCCTCGTGCAGGTCGGCATTAAATTCGGTGCCTATCGATTGCATTTCCTTTAAGCCTTTTTGCGTTAAAATATTCTTTAGCTTATTTTGTATCAATATAACACCTTCGCGTACGGGGGCTACTTCGGTAGCTTTTTCGGTTGCGCGTAATGCACGCTCAAAATCATCCAATACCGGCAATAAAGCAACTATAAGCTCTTTGCCTTCTGTTTTGCGGGCTTCTTCGCGCTCTTTTATAGTACGGCGGCGGAAGTTATCAAACTCGGCATATAAGCGTAAATACTTATCATTTGCCTGCGCAAGCTCATCTTTCAGTTTATCTTCTGCCGAAGGCGCAGCTTCGGTAGTTTCTTCCTGCTGGGCTACTTCTTGCTCATCGCCAGGACTATTTTCGTTTGCTATTTCCACGGTATGCTCAGGTGTTTCTGAATTTTCCTTCTTTTTTTTCTTCAACATGTCGTTAAAATTCATGAATAGTGCTAATCAAGTATCCTGCCATCGGTTTAAAACCGACAGCATGTCAGAATGACTAAGTTTTTTTATGTAAAGTTTTCAGGTTGAGTATTAAGTGGCAGTTGCAGTGGCAGTCGCAAAGAAACAGCAGAAAAAGTTATAGCGTACAGTTTTGAATGAATGGTAATTTACTGCCACTAATTACTGCAACTGCTGCTCCAAACCGCTACTTCCTCAACCTATCTGCACGTCCTCTAATACCTTACCGTTTTCGCATTTAATAATACGCGAAGGGAAGGTGCGGATGATATGGTAATCGTGCGTGGCAATAACCACGGCGGTACCCATTTGGCTTATCTGTTTAAGCAGCAGTACAATTTCTTCGGAAGTATCCGGGTCCAGGTTGCCGGTTGGCTCATCTGCCAGTATAATTTCGGGGTTATTAAGCAAAGCGCGGGCAATAACAACACGCTGCTGCTCGCCGCCTGATAGCTCGTGCGGCATTTTTTTCAGTTTAGAGCGGAGCCCCACTTTTTCCAGCACATCTAAAATACGGTCGGCAATGCCTTGTTTGTCTGTCCAGCCGGTGGCGCGCATTACAAATTGTAAATTTTGCTCTACCGATCTATCTGTAAGCAATTGAAAATCCTGGAAAACGATCCCCAGCTTGCGGCGCAGGTACGGTATATCCTTACTGGCAAGCTTGCTTAGTTCGTAGCCGCAGGCATGCCCGGTTCCGCTGGCAATTTGCAGGTCGCCGTAAATTACTTTCAGCAAGCTGCTTTTGCCCGAGCCTGTTTGCCCGATAAGCCATACAAAATCGCCTTTATCAATATGCAGGTTAACGTTTGATAACACCAGGTGCTTCTGCTGAAAAATATCAACGTTATTTAGTTTTATAATAGAGTTTCCGATCATTTTTTATAGCTCTAATTTTAATATCTTCCCAAAGGGCAGGTCTTTTACAATGCCCATAATGTAATCGTGCTTATCCGCCAGCCCCACCTTATCCAACGATTTTTCGGGCCTATCCACCCTAAAATAAGCCAGCAGCGTAAACTTATCGTCGCGCAGCTGCACATAATCGGGTATTTTGGCAACGCCTTTTACTTTTATTATATACATTTTTCAATCATTGGGGCATTGGTCCATTGAGTCATTATTTTATAGCGGCATATTCCAATGACCTAATGACTCAATAATCAATGACTCTGTTCCAAAGGTATTGTTATTTTAAAGATTTGCCAAGAATTCCATCGTATCTACGCCATCGGCATAATCCCATAATTGCGGGTGCTGGCTATGGCCGAAAGCAACCACCTGGTTTTTGGTTTGCAGCGGGGCTGTTGTTACAATGCATTGCAGTTGCTCGCTTTGTTGTGCCAGTTGTTTTTGTACCGATGCGATGTCGGTGTATGTCTCATAAAATAGTACCGCTAAGGGCGATACCATGCGCTCGTCCTGTTTTACCAGCAAAAAGCCGTTATCTAAATGCTCATCGCGGTTTACCAGGTAAATAGATTTATTATAATCGTAATTGTTGTTGTACTTGTGGTGGTTAATAATGGGGCTAAAATCTTCTATCGATTCGAAAAATTCATTAAACACATAACCTTCCGGCACAAACACTTTAGATACATTGCGGCAGCCTAAGCCATAATAATCAAATATATCCCGGCCTAAAGCATGCAGTTCTTCGGTGCTTTCATCGCCAGTGAGCAGCGCTATGCTGTTGCGGTTGTTGCGGATGATGTTGGGCACTTTACCAAAGTAATATTCGAAATAACGGGAGGTATTGTTGCTGCCTGTTGCTATAATGGCATCAAAATCTACCAGGCGTTCTACAAAGCTGAACTTATTGGCATAGCTTCCGTCAATCTCTACCAGCAGGGCCAGTACGTATTTTATCAGCCGGGCATCCTGCGAGGACGCTTTAATAAGGGCATGGTTGCCGCTTACCAATACGCAAAGCACATCATGGAAACCCACCAGCGGGATATTGCCTGCCAGTACCAGCCCTATCTTTTTATTTTTGCCTTCGGTGATGTTATAAGTGCTAAGCCATTTGCTTAGATTGGCCCTGTCGAGCATTTCGCCATTGGCTTTTACGGCCTCTAAAACGCTTTCGGGTGTAAACCATGCATTATACTGGCGCTCGGTATTGATTACCTCCAATAAGGCCTCATCGGGCGCTGCAAGGCGGTTACCGAGCCCGGAAAATACATTTACGGTATAATTTATATCTAATTTTGACATATATATGTTAAGGGGCTAAACCCTTAAAGTGTTTTTTTGTTATATTTGCATGCTTTCGCGATGCGGAGGCAAAGTTAATTGAGAATATAAGAATATTTTATAAATATGGCGATTATAATCACCGATGAATGCATAAACTGCGGAGCCTGCGAACCAGAGTGCCCCAATAATGCTATTTACGATGCTGGTGCCGCCTGGCGTTTTTCGGACGGGACGGACTTAAAAGGAATTATTGATTTTGGCGATGGCAATACATTGAATGCAGAGGAAGCACAAGCTGCCCTCTCTGACGATATTTATTACATTGTGCCGGATAAATGTACCGAATGTGTTGGTTTTCATGACGAGCCGCAATGTGCTGCCGTTTGCCCGGTAGACTGCTGTGTAGATGATGAAGACGTACGCGAAACGGAAGAAGAACTGCACGCTAAAAAAGATTGGCTGCACGCTAACGGCTAATAACAAAATTATTTTATCAAATAAAAAAGGGAAGGCCGAACAAGCGTTCCCTTTTTTTGTTAACTTGAACTTTTATTAACCTACATTCGTAACACGCTTTCTTGACCAATGGAATACGGCATTTGTAATCTTGCTATTGTGCCCTTGCGCGCCGAACCCAGCGACCGCAGCGAAATGGTATCGCAGCTTTTATTTGGCGAAGCGTTTGAGGTTATTGAGTATAATAATAAATGGGCTAAAATTGTTACAGCCATAGACAATTACCCTGGTTGGATAGATCGCCTGCAGTTTTCCACGCTGGGGCATATCGCTTATCAGGATCTGCAGCGGCAACCTGCCCCGCTCACCTACCGCCCCGTTACACAAGCGTGGAAGATCATCGATAATTCAATTATTTATCTTCCTGCAGGCAGTTCGCTTGCCTTTTTGCAGGGCACCACAAGTTATATAGGCAGTCAAAAATTTGAGATTATTGGCGAAATAGGCGAAACAGACCATGTTGCCAATATCGCCCGCTCGTACTTAAATGCACCCTACCTTTGGGGCGGACGCACGCATTTTGGCATCGACTGCTCGGGTTTTACCCAGGTTGTTTACCACTTATGCGGCGTGAATTTAAAACGCGATGCTTCTATGCAGGCCAAAGAAGGAAAACTGATAGAAAACCTCGCCCAAACCAAACTGGGCGACCTTGCCTTTTTTAATAACCCGGAAGGGAAAATAACCCATGTGGGTATAATGCTTAACAATGGGCAAATTATACATGCATCGGGCAAGGTGAAAATTGATTTGCTGGATGCCGAGGGGATATGGTCTGAAGACCTAAAGCGCTATACCCATAAGCTGAATGTGATAAAGCGGTATTTTTAAAATTCAACCTTCCAGCGCATGATGATCTTATCATCGCTCACCGAGAGGAGTTCATCACCATTCCATGCCAGTTTATTGATAGAAAGCACATGCGAAGGGTGCCCTTTTTCGCGGCTGATGATCTTACGGAGTTTAAAATCGGCAGCATCCCATATTTTGATGCTTTTATCCATACTTGCCGTAGCAAAATAGGGGCGGGTGTGATGAAAAGCAATGTGGTTTACCGCAAACAAGTGCGCCGGGATATTTTGTATAAGGGTATAAGTTTTGTTATCCCATATTTTTACCTGCGCATCGCGGCCTCCGGAAACAAGGTAATCGCCGGCCGGGGAATACTGTAACGAAAAAACCGACATCGTGTGCCCGATGAGTGCTTTTATAGGGCTGTAATCTTCGGTATCGTAAACCACTACCTTATTATCGCGGCAGCCAAAGGCAACCCTGTCTTCGGCAGGATTTATGCCGATGCACCGTATGGTATCATGTGATACCTGGATGGTATGCAGTAATTCCATTGTTTTAAGGTTCCATACAGATACAGAGCCATCTTCACTCGCCACTAATAGTTCATTCTTTTTAGCGACGGCTTTAATATCAAAAATGGGTTTTATATGATGGCGCAGGCGATGCGTTATTTTTTGCTCTATAAAATTAAAAACCAGCACCTCGCCGCTTCGTAGCCCGGCAAACATTAATGGATGGCCAACCGGGCAGTAAATGGCGTAAATAGATGCCGGCACCGGGAACATTACTTTGATAAATTTATTATCATCAAGGCTCCACTCTACCAGTCCCTTATCGTTGCCACCGGTAAACAATACCCCCGGCTTTTGCGAAAGCTCCAGCGTAAATATCGGGTTGCCGTGGCCGGTGAGTTCTGCGTTTTTTTCTGCGTGCATAGTATTCAGTTTGCAGTTGGCGGTGGGCAGTTTGCAGTTATTTGCAAGTTGACCAAAGTAATGCCAACTGCTAACTGAAACCTGCCAACTTTCTAACGGTGCCTTTCCTCCAAATTTTTTGCTATCCTCTCCAAAGTTAGGTTCTTTTCGCGAAGCAAAACCAACAGGTGAAACACCAGGTCTGATGCTTCGTTTATGAGGTCGGTTTCAGTTTCGGCTAAAGCGGCTATTACCGTTTCTACGCCTTCTTCGCCCACTTTTTGGGCTATTTTATTAAGGCCTTTGGCGCGTAATTTATTTACGTAGGAGCCCTCTACCGGGTTGGCGTACCTATCGGCAATAATACCTTCTAACTGCATAATAAAGTTCTGGTTGTATTCCGTTTGGAAACAGCTGCGCGAGCCTGTGTGGCAGGTTGGCCCATCGGCACTCACTTTTATCAGCAGGGTGTCGTTATCGCAATCTATATGCATGGTTTTTACATGCAGGTAGTTTTTGCTGGTTTCGCCCTTGGTCCATAGGCGGTTTTTGGATCGGGAGAAAAAAGTAACTACATTTTCGGCCACGGTTTTATCGTAAGCCTCCTGGTTCATGTAACCCAGCATCAGTACCTCAAGGGTGTGCTCGTCCTGTATAATAACGGGTACTAAACCGTCTGTTTTGTTGAAATCGATGTTCATTTTTCTTTCTTTATCATTACGTCATTGCTTCGTGCCTCGCAATAACGTGGTGGCTGTTGGGTATAGCGTACGCTCACACCCTCACCTCTATATTATTCTCTTTTAAAATCGTCTTCAGATCAGGTATCAATATCTCGCCATAGTGAAATACCGAAGCTGCCAAAGCCGCATCTACATTGGTTTGCTGAAACACATCCACAAAATGCTGCACCGACCCCGCACCGCCCGAAGCAATAACCGGGATATTCACCGCATTGTTTACCTGCGTTAAAAACCCATTATCGAAACCTGCCTTGGTGCCATCATGATCCATAGAGGTGAGCAGTATCTCGCCCGCGCCGCGGCTTTCGGCTTCCAGTATCCAGTCTAAAGTTTGTTTATCGGTTGGTAGACGCCCGCCGTTTAGGTGTACGATGTTTTTATCGCCCATTACCCGTGTATCCACCGCCACAATTACAAATTGCACGCCAAATGCTTTCGCGAGGTCATCTATCAATGCCGGGTTGCGCACCGCTGCCGAGTTGATGGAGATCTTATCCGCGCCGGCGTTTAATAGCGCATCGGCATCTGCAATTTCTGTAATTCCACCGCCAATAGTAAAAGGGATGTTAATTTGTCGTGCAACGGCTTTTACGAGCTCTATGAGTGTTTTGCGTTTTTCTACGGTGGCGCTTATATCCAGGAACACCAGCTCGTCGGCACCTTGCTGGGAGTAGTTCCAGGCGAGCTCAACCGGGTCGCCTGCATCGCGCAGGTCGACAAAGTTAACGCCCTTTACAGTGCGGCCGTCTTTAACGTCTAAACAGGGAATTATTCTTTTAGCAAGCATGAGTTTTTTATAATCAGGCGTCATTGCGAGGAACGAAGCAATCTCCCTACGAGCAGAGCGGTAATGCAAAGCTTAGTGATTGCTTTGTTTCTCGCAATGACATGGTGGGAATGCAGGGCTTTCAGACCCACGGCTCGGTTAAATCGATATCAAACTCTCCAAATTCCAGTTTTTAATTTCTTCTATGCTGATATGGCCCTCGTAAATGGCTTTACCTACCACGCACGATTCTACTTTGATATTATTTAATTGCTCGATATCCGCCATGGAGCTTACGCCGCCCGATGCAATGAGTTTAATAAATGGCGAATGATCCAGCAGTTTTTCGTACAGATCTACGCCTGCGCCGCCGAGTTTGCCATCTTTATTAATATCGGTACACAAAAAGCGGAAGAAACCGAGCGACAAGCACTTGTCTACATAATCCATCAGTTTTATTGGCGAGCTTTCCATCCAGCCGGAGTATTTTATTACTTCGTCCAGTACATCAATGGCAATAACCACTTGGTCGCTACATTTATCGCGGCCGCAGATGGCTTTGCTCAAATCATGCAGAAAGGTGGGGTTGGTTAGTGCTTGTGTGCCCACAATAACGCGGTGTACGCCGGCATCTATCAATTCTTTTACTTTATCAATGCTGCGGATACCGCCGCCATATTGCACCTGCATATCTGTTTTGCGGATCACATCAAACAGGTATTGCTGGTTAGTAAAGTCGTTTTTTGCGCCGTTCAGGTCTATGACGTGAATGAAGTTGGTGCCGTTGCTTTGGTACCGCTCTATCATTTCTTCCAGGGTAACATCATACTCAGTTACCTGGCCGTAGTCGCCTTCGCGCAGCCTTACAACTTTTTTGTTTAAAATATCAATGGCGGGGATTATATACATTGCTTTTAGATTTGTGAAAAGTTTGTCAATAGTTGTTCGCCGTAGGCGCCTGATTTCTCGGGGTGAAATTGCACGCCATAGAAATTACCCCGCCAAATTGATGCCGAAAATTTGTTGATGTAATTTGTTGACGATAAAGTGTATAATGGGTCATACTCAATAAAGTATGAATGTACAAAGTAAAAGTGTGATCCCGTTGGAATATTTGCAAAAAGTGGGTTTTCTTTTTCGGGGTAAACCTGGTTCCAGCCGGTATGCGGTACCTTAAAACCGTCGGTTTGCGGGAATTTCAGTGTTTTAATGGGGAACAGATCCAAAAGGTTGCTGTCTCCTTCTTCGCTGTAGCTGGTAAGTAGCTGCATACCCACGCAAATGCCCAGGGTAGGCTTATCAAGCGCTTTTATGGCAGGCACCAGCCCGGTGCTTTCCAATTTGTGCATGGCAGCGCCGGCGTGGCCCACACCGGGAATAATGTAGCGGTCGTACTTTTCAAAATCAGCTTCTGTGCTGATCATGCCATAGGCAATGCCCAACCGCTCTAAAGTAGCAGTAAGCGAGAATATGTTGCCGGCACCGTATCTTATTATACCTATCATGTTTTTAGAGAATCAAGAGTCAAGATGCAAGAATCAAGAGAGCTCAAAATAAGCTTGTCTCTTGATTCTTGCATCTTGATTCTATCTTACAAAAGCCCTTTTGTAGACGGTAAAACCATCTTATTCACGTCCCTTTTTACCGCCATTTTTATGGCTTTGGCAAAGGCTTTAAATATAGCTTCTATTTTGTGATGTTCGTTTTGCCCTTCGGCTTTTATATTAAGATTGCTTTTTGATGCATCGCTGAATGATTTGAAGAAGTGGTAAAACATCTCCGTAGGCACATCACCCACCTTTTCGCGTTTAAATTCGGCATCCCAAACTATCCAGTTACGCCCGCCAAAATCAATGGCAGCCTGTGCAAGGCAATCATCCATGGGCAGGCAAAAACCATAACGCTCAATACCCATTTTATTGCCTAAAGCGGTGGCTATCACCTCGCCAAGCGCAATGCCGGTATCTTCTATGGTGTGGTGCTCGTCTATATGCAGATCTCCTTTGGCGGTAACTTCCAGGTCGATGCCGCCGTGGCGGGCTATCT
>NZ_CAMLOV010000064.1 GCF_946481715.1 uncultured Mucilaginibacter sp.
ATATCAAACAGCTGCAAAGTAGTGTTGGTGCCAGCCCATAGTTTGCCCGCACCGTTTGGCATTAAAGTGTAAATTGGATTGTCGCCATTTAAGGTGTATTTATCGCGCTCGTTAGCGTATACAGTAAAGGTTGAATCAGCATTCCATAAGTTTAAACCATTATAAGTGGCAAACCACAAGTTATGGCGCTCGTCTTCGGCTATTGCTGTAATTATGTTGTCGCTAATGCCTTTCTTATCACTCTTGTTGTGTACAAAGCGGGTAAAGCCGCCGGTATTTTTGTTTAACAGGTTCAGCCCCTTATCGGTTCCCACCCAAAGCCTGCCTTTGCTGTCTTCAAAAATAGTATAGATGGCAGAGCTGCTTAAACTGTTAGGCAGGTTGTTGTGGTAGTATCGTTTAAAGCTGTTTGTTTTTTTATCATATAAGTTCAGCCCATTATCAGTGCCTACCCATAAATTATTTTTGCTGTCGGTGTAAACGTAGCTGATATTGTTGTTGCTTATCGATGTATTGTTTTTTTCGTCGTGTTTATAGTTTATAAACCAATCGTAAGTACGGTTATACTTGCTTAGTCCGCCAATGCGTGTTGCCGCCCATATATTCCCTTCGGCATCTTCGCAAATAGAGAGCACATTATTTGCCGGTAAACTTTTGCTGTTGTTACGTGTGTGCTTGTACGTGGTATAGTTATAGCCGTCGTATTTATTTAGCCCATCCTGTGTGCCAAACCACATAAAGCCATACTTATCCTGGTAAATGCATTGTATCGAATTTTGCGAAATGGCATTCGCGCTGTAAATATTAGTGAGTTTTTGTGCAATACCCTGTGCAGAAACGAATGCTTTCTGAGTAAGAAGAATAATTAATATTAAAAAAGAAAGACGTTTAATATGCATTCAGATAGCCGGGGTCAGTACGTTTTATACGCAAACCTTTGTTTAAAGGTTTAAATATGGGCATTTTAAAAGAATATTAATAATGCTTTTTATATACGCCAAAACTAAAGCAACAACCAATTGCTTTGCAGAAACAAAAAAACAACTTATGCAGGTATGTAGCGGCCGTGGCTTTACTAAACGGTTCGAAGTTAATAAAGGTTGAACTTGCTAAAGGTAAGGCTGGCAACCATCTATGCCGTTGTTTTAAATAAAAAGCCCGGGCCATCGCTGGACACCGAGCTTTCACTAACACCCCCCGGTATAAGATTTTATTTGCTTTTTAGATATATTTCTATGCGGTTTATTGGTATAAAGTGACGGTAATTTAGCAGCGTTTAAAATACTACATATGTAGTATTTTAAACGCTGTTAAAGCCGAATCCAGCGAAACGCTACACAGTAGGAATTTTTTATTGCACCTAAACTTTTGCTAATGAATTTGTTAAGCTTGGCGCTATAAATTCTTTTAAAAAAAGTTTTGTAACTTGATTTAAAATCCTACTTTTGCAATCCCAATCGGAACGGGATGTAGCGTAGCCCGGTATCGCGCCACATTTGGGATGTGGAGGCCGCAGGTTCGAATCCTGCCATCCCGACAAAAAGCGATACCATGAAGTATCAAAACCCTGTAAATGTCTCATTTACAGGGTTTTTTGTTTTATTCAAGTCCTTTTCAGTACATACTATTCCTTGCTTTATGCGAACAAAAAGGTGAACAAAATCCATTTTTTAGATTTGTTCACCAGGAATGGTCTAATCTGTTGAGCCCATATAATTGCATTATTTAAAATTAGACTAAAAAGGACGCATTTGGATCATTTTTGTTTTCCGGTGGATGAATAGTTTTGGTTATAACAATTCAAAACATTTTTTTAATCACTTAAAACTCAGCAAAATGAGAACAAAAAACACCCTCGGAGTACACTTTATATTCCGGGGAATCCGAGAAAATTCTGATTATCAGATATTTGAATTCGCATCGTCGTCAACAGCAGCCGGTCTGAGGTTTCTTTGAAAAGAACCCTCAATCCTGACGATTGGAACGATGCAAAGGGATTTGCCAAACCGAAGGATGAGAACCTTCGCCAGCTAAACAGTTGGCGACCGCAGGTAAACTTGATTTAGCCCCAGGCCGGATCTTGAGGGCTGCGGATATTTTTGTTTGGTAATAGAGGTAGCCAATGTAAGCATACCAGGCCGTGGTGAGCAGGAGTAGGGCAGTTAGGTATTGCTGCCAGGAAATATGATTTAGCATACTCATTTGTTTTACCTGTCGGCCCCATGCCGGCGGCAAAACAAAAGTCGGGGGACCTTTAACCAAAAGTTGACAACCTGTGCAGGATGGTAGATGATCTCCGGAATGGTGCATCCATATAGACTATCGAAGGTCATTTAAACAAAACAGCAGGTGGAATTATATGACGCCGGCTTGGGGCATTGCCATACCTAATAAAAAACGGCACCAAACTGCAACAAGAGTGCTGATGGATAAACTACGATATAATTTTTGGTGATGTTACCGGCTTAATTCAATTAATAGTTTAATAGTTTTCACATATAGTCTATATAATGTGATGCAACTAATTTGTTACAGAAGTTGGTGCTTTTTTACCAAGTAGCTTGAATGTAAAATAACTAATCTACAATTAGTTACAATATATTTGTGCTTCTATTACTGGTGGCGCTTGCCACTATTGTGATAAGGTTTAGGTTAAAGCCCCCAAAGAGCAAGTCAAAGGGGGCTTTGTTTTTCCTTTTAAATTTTCTCGGCAGTACTTAGCAAAAGTAAAAAGCCTCAAAGATATACGGCTTGCCCGGCCCCACCCTTTGCCCTGCGAGGAGTTGCCACATAAAACCCCAGCTAGTCCGCACAGAACGCCTTTTATTCCTTTCCCCTGTGCAGGAAAGCCGCGCCGTCGGAAAAGGTTTCTATTTTCTCTTTTTGTTTTTTGGAATAGTTGCCCTTGATAGCTGCTTTACACTGGATAAACCAAAAACTACCTACACTACTAAATGCAGCGGTGTCAACATATACCCTGCCGATAAGATCCAGCTAAGTTAAAATGCTTTAGCTGAAACGAGTCGAACTAACTTCATACGCTACTTATTTTAAATAATGCAGTAAATTTCAGCTGCACTTATTCATTGAATTTTAACCATAGTAGTTTACTTACGTCAAATTCAATAAAAGAACCCGTTTTCAAAGGATTTGCCGAAAAATATTGGATAGCTAATTAAACGCCTGCACTTTTTAAAGAAAAAGGGTAGTCGCAATTTTGTACCTTCCATCCAAGTTTTTTTTAACCCATATAAAGCAAGAAAATTTTAAAAAAAAACTAGTTTAAATTCCGTTAACGTTTCTGAACGTTCCGGTCGGGTTACAGAGTTTTTGTTAAAAGTTAAAAGGATTGGACTACGAAGGAGTGAGAGTGACGCTTAAACAAGCCAAATTAGTTATCTTTGATTGCCAATTATATTACTAACCGGCCGCAGGCTGCTTTGATATTTCCGCCGCGCCGGCTATAACAGTGTTTAACTACAAAAAATGGTGATGAAGAAACGTGCTGGTTGCTTGTTTTTTTTAGTGTTGTTTATCACCGCGCGGCTTTATGCCCAAAATAACGAGTTCCAATTCTCTAAGCTTGATATTACCAACGGGCTTTCGCATAACCAGGTAAATTGTGTTTTTAAGGATAGCAAGGGCTTTATGTGGTTTGGCACTTTATCGGGCCTAAATAAATACGATGGCTATAGGTTTAAAGTATTTAAGCACATCACCGGCGATACCACCAGCCTTAACGACGACTTTATATTAACCATTTCAGAAGGCCCCGAAGGGAAGCTTTGGATAGAAACCCGTAACGGTTATAATATTTACGACCCGCAGACAGAGCGTTTTAGCCATGACGCGGGCGGCTTTCTAAGGTCGATAGGTATTCCCTCGCAAAACCTTACCGCGGTAAAAAAGGACAGGAAGGGTAATTTTTGGTTCCTCAATTCGGTCACCGGTGTGTATAAATACACGTCCGTTACTAAAGCAACCACACATATTAGCAATAAACCGGGCGATCGGCAGTCGATATACAGCAACACCGTATCTGATTTAGCCACGGATAATAAAGGCAACATTTGGCTGGTATATAATAAAGGCATTTTAGAAAGGGTAAACCCTATAACTTATAAAGTTAATTACCGAAAAACCCTGGCTGGGATCAGCGCTAACCTAAGCAGCAGTTACCGCGTTTTTATTGATAACCAGGATGATATATGGGCATATGTACCCAATTACTCGTTGGGTGTTTATTACCTCAACAGTGGGCTTAACTCATTCAGGCATGTAGATAAAGATACCGGGCATGGCGGGTTAAATACCAATGTAGTTACCAGCCTTATACAGGACGATAAAAACCGTATATGGATAGCAACCGACCACGGTGGCGTTAATATACTAAACAAACTGGATTTCAGGCTCAAATACCTGCTAAACCGGGAAGATGACAACAAAACGGTTGGCCAAAACAGCATTATCTTGCTGTACAGGGATAACACCGGCATTATATGGGCAGGTACTTACAAGCGGGGCGTAAGCTACTACCACGAAAGTATCATCAAGTTTCCGCTGTACACGCATCACCTTTCAGACCCGGCCAGTTTAAGCTTTAGCGATGTAAACAAATTTATTGAAGATAAATATGGCAATCTTTGGCTGGGCACCAATGGCGGCGGTTTGGTTTATTTTAACCGTAAAAACGGCAGCTTTAAAAAATACATGCACGATGCAGCCAACATCAACAGCCTTACCAACAATATAATTGTAAGCATGTACCTGGATCATGAGCAGAAACTTTGGATAG
Source organism: uncultured Mucilaginibacter sp. (assembly GCF_946481715.1). Next base: position 4,796 of record NZ_CAMLOV010000064.1, read on the forward strand.
GAACGTACTTTGGCGGGCTGGATGTGTTCGATGGCAAAAACTTTAAGCATTACCGCCATAATGATGCCGATTCCACCACTATTTCCGAAGACCGCATATGGTCGATAATTGAGGATAGCGACCAAAATATGTGGGTTGGCACACTCGCCGGCGGCTTAAACCTATTTAATCGTAAAACCGGCAAGTTCTCGCATTTCATACCGACCCCGGGCAGCAGTAACTCTATCCATTCTAACTACATAACCTCGCTTATGGAGGATAAGCGGAAGAACCTTTGGATTGTGACTGCATTTGGCGTGGATGTTTTAAACCGTAAAACGGGGCAGTTTTCGCACTATATCCATGATGATAAAGACCCGCATAGCGTTGCCAACAATAACACCAACAATATTTTGGAAGATAGCCGCGGGTTGATATGGGTGAGTTCGCGTGGGGGGATAAGCATATTCGACCCTGAAAAAGGCAGCTTTACTAACCTTACGCATAAAGAAGGACTACCCGATAATACGGTTATTGATATACGGGAGGATAATAGCCGCCACATTTGGGCAAGCACCCAAAATGGGCTATCCAGCATCACCATAAACGATAAAGCGTTGCCCCGTAAATTCAGTTTTGTTAATTATAATGAAAAGGACGGGTTGCAGGGCCGGGAGTTTACGCCGCATTCATCATACAAAACCCGCAGCGGCGAACTCATATTTGGAGGCGGTAATGGCTTTAATATTTTTAACCCGGCGGATTTGCATTCGAGCAGGCATGTACCCGAATTGGCACTAACCGATTTGCAGGTTTTTAACAAAAGTGTATCCGTTGGCGAAAAGATCTACGGTGACGTTATCCTGCCTAAAGCCATCAGTTATATGAAAAGCATCGAGTTGAAATATAACGAGAATGTTTTTTCGATAGAATTTGCCGCTCTCAATTATTTCGATCCGGATAAAGTTAAATTTGAGTACATGATGCAGGGATTCGACAGAAACTGGATCGCGGCTGATAACCTTAGCCGGAAGGCACCCTACACCAACTTAGATGCAGGCGATTATACCTTTAAAGTACGCGCATCAAACACCGGTTTTTGGAACAGCAAAGAGTTGACCTTGCATGTAACCATATTGCCCCCTTGGTGGAAAACCAGCATTGCATACATTCTTTATGCCCTTGCTTTTATAAGCGCTTTATTTTACATCCGGAGGGAGGGTATAAAAAAACTGCGCACCAAGTTCCTGCTGGAGAAAGAACGGGAAGAAACACAACGGCTGCACGAACTCGACCTGATGAAGATCAAATTCTTTACCAACGTAAGCCATGAGTTTCGTACGCCGCTATCGCTGATCATGGCGCCGGTAGATAAGATTGTAAAGCAGGTGAAAGACCCCGATGTGAAAAATCAGCTTTTACTGGTTAACCGCAATGCCAAGCGCTTACTTAACCTTGTGAATCAGTTGCTCGATTTCCGTAAAATGGAGTACCAGGAACTGAAGCTGCACAAACGCACGGGGGACATTGTAAGTTTCATCCGCGAACTATCGTACTCTTTTACCGATGTAGCCGAGCAAAAAGGGATAGATTTTGTGTTTGATACTGAGGTGGAGGAGTTTTATACAAGTTTTGACCATGACAAGATAGAACGCATCCTTTTTAATCTGCTATCTAATGCCTATAAATTTACTCATGCAGGCGGGCAGGTAAGCGTACTTTTAAACTTGAGAAATACTGGTGATGACGCTGACACACAGCTTGAGATAAAAATTATTGATACAGGTATTGGCATAGGAAACGATAAAATAGGAAAGATATTCCAGCCTTTCTTTCAGAGCGATATACCGGGCAGTATGCTTAACCAGGGTAGCGGCATAGGATTATCTATCACCAAAGAATTTGTAAGGCTGCACCAGGGCGAAATTGTTGTAGAAAGCGAACCTAACCAGGGCAGCTGCTTTACCGTGTTATTGCCATTGCAGCGGTTGGATAAAAAAGTATTTACAGATGCCCCCGTATTGCTTCCGCACATGAGGGATGAACCTGTTGATTTAGCAGAGAAAAAAGATAAGCGGACTAAAGATAACCGCGATACCAAAAAACCTACTGTTTTGCTGGTAGAGGATAATGACGACTTCCGCTTTTACCTCAAAGACAACCTCAAAGATTTTTTTGATATCCTGGAGGCTGATAATGGTAAAAAGGGCTGGCAAAAGGCCCTTGCGCAACACCCCAACCTGGTGGTAAGCGATATAACCATGCCCGAGATGAACGGTATTGACCTATGCCTCAAAATAAAGGGCGATAAACGTACCTCGCACATACCGGTTATTTTACTGACAGCAATAGCCGGAGAAGAGCAGCAGCTAAAAGGCCTTGAGACAGGTGCGAGCGATTACATGACCAAGCCCTTCAATTTCGAGATACTGGTATCCAAAATAAGGAATATCCTTAGCCAGCAGGAATACATGCGTAAAACGTATCAAAAACAGGTAGATGCCAGCCCAACAGAGATGCAGGTAGAATCGCCTGATGAGTTATTCATCAAAAAAGTGCTGATATTGATTGATAATAATATCGCTAACCCTAATTTTTCGGTAGAGGAGCTTAGCAACGAGATGTTTGTGAGCCGCTATACGCTTTATAAAAAGATATTGCAGATGACCGGCAAAACGCCCAACGAACTGGTACGCCAGATGCGCCTGAAAAGGGCAGCGCAACTGTTGGAAACCGGGCACCTCACCATCTCCCAAATTTGCCATAAAGTAGGTTTCAAGAGCCAGAAATATTTTGTGAGGACTTTTAAGGCCGAATTTAATAGTATCCCCTCAAGGTATGCAGAAAACTTTACCGAATAGTAGAAGACACCCCATCGCTTCCAGTTTCGATAATGCACATTCCGATAGGCCTTGCCCTGATATAGGCTTGGTTGTAGAAATCTCACCTTCAATCACCACGTTTACCGCTTTGGCCGTGTAATTATCTAAGCGTTTATGGCGTGTTATGTAGGCCTCTCGGGTACACATTTGTAACTATCTGCCTCAAAAATCCCCGCTCATAAATATTAATTAGTTTATTATCAGCTATTTATATCGGGTTGACATTTGTGACCCTATTTATCCACAACGGGCTTCGTAATACCCTATAATTTCATCCCCAGCAGAACAATACCGTTAGCACCAATTATCCTAACCGGTATTTTATAAACCGAGCGTACCACTTTTTTAAATTTTTATCATGCCAGGCCACCTGTGATTTTTTGCTGGCCTGTGTTACCCGGCGGCGGCAATGTGCTTAACCCGCTATGTTTTTTAATATGCGTGCAAACCAATTAATCAAAATAAACCAATAACAATTAACAATTCATTATGAGGAAATTTCTACGAATAGCGCTGCTGTTTGCCTCCTTTTTTATCTGCGCCCGGAGCATGGCGCAAAACGGAGGCACTGTGGTCAAAGGGACAGTATCAGACGAAAAGGGCATTACCCTGCCGGGTGTAAACGTATCTGTTAAAGATGTTAAGATAAACACCATTACAGATATTAACGGTAATTACAGCATCTCTGTGCCCGCTGCGGCAAAAGTGCTTGTCTTCTCGTTCATCGGGATGGCAACGCAGGAGGTAGCTATAGGCACCCGGGCACAGATCAATGTAACCCTTAAATCATCAACCACATTGCTTACGGATGTAAACGTTGTGGCAATTGGTTATGGCAGCCAAAGGCGGCAGGATGTAAACGGTGCCATTTCATCAGTAAGGGCGGCAGATATTGCCAATATCCCGCAACCAAGTATCGATCAGTTATTACAAGGTAAAGCAGCGGGTTTAACCATCACCCAAAATACAGGCGCGCCGGGCAGTTCAACATCCGTGCATGTACGCGGGGTAACATCACTTAGCGGAACCAACGAGCCCCTGTACGTTATTGACGGTGTTGCCATATCCGGCGATGCCCGTAACCTCTCAACAAGCGGAAGGTCGCCGCAGCTCAATTCTGTTAACAACGACCAATCAGCAGTAAGCCCTTTAGCATTGTTAAACCCTAACGATATCGAATCTATAGACATTTTAAAAGATGCATCGGCGAGTGCGATTTATGGTAACAGGGCATCTAACGGGGTTATTATCATCACTACCAAACGCGGCAAAAACGGCAGCGCAAGGGTAGCCTACGATGGCTACGCCGGTTTCCAGGAGCAGGGCAAGTTTTTAAATATGATGAACCTGCAGCAATATGCGGTATTGCAAAACGCGCTTGCTGATGCGCAGGGCACGCAGAGAAGAGGCGAATTTGCCAACCCGGGCCTATTAAGCACCGGTACCAACTGGCAGGACGAGATATTCCGCACAGCGCCAATGCAAAGCCACCAGGTATCCGTATCCGGCGGCAAGGAAGGCGTAGATTACTATATATCAGGCGGGTATTTGAAGCAAACAGGTACCATTCTTGGCAACGACTTCAACCGTTACAACTTCCGTGCAAATGTTAACGGGCAGGTAAAAGATTGGTTTAAAATAGGCGCTGCGATACAAGGCAACCGTTCTAACCAAAATACCTCGATCGGCGATAACAACGGTGTTATTTACGGCGCATTGTTAAGCGCGCCCGACCAGGCAGTACGTAATGCCGATGGCTCATTTGCCGGCCCATTGCCAGAGGCAAACCAGCAAGGCGGCCAAATAAATCCCGTAGCACGTGCGCTGGATATTTACAACCATTTACTACGCAGCAATTTTAATGGCAGTTTGTATGCCGATACCCGTTTTTACAGGGATATTTCTTTACGGTCTGAGATAAACGGAGACTTTAACTGGTCAAACAACAAGGTTTTCCAGCCTTCGTACAGGTATGGACCCCTGTTTGTTAACCCAACAGCGAAACTGAATGTGTATAACGCCAATTCCGTTTACTGGGCATGGAAAGAATACTTAAATTATAACCATACCTTCGGCACCAGGCATGTGGTTACCGGCTTATTAGGTTATGAAGTAAATGAATCTACCTGGGGCGGCATTGATGCAGGCGTTCAAAACTTTTTAAGTAATGATTTAACAACGCTTAACCTGGGCGACGCCAAAACAGCAACCAACGGAGAATATGCAGGCAGTGCATCGCTCGAGTCGGTATTTGCGCGCGGCGTGTACACCTACAATAACAAGTACAGCATAACGGCTACTATCCGCCGCGACAGGACCTCTAAGTTTGCGCTGGGCCAGCAGGTTGGCTACTTCCCGGCTGCGGCAGTATCATGGCGCCTTTCTGAAGAGCCTTTTTTAGCAAGCATTAAAAAATTTGCCGACAATGTTAAGATACGCGTTGGGTATGGCGAAATTGCCAACCAAAACGTGCCCAATTACTTGTACGGCTCGGCACTTACTGCGGTAACAACCGGTTTGGGTACCGGCTTTGCGGTAGACAAAGTACCTAATAACAACTTAACCTTCGAGCGCGCCGTGCAGAGCGACGTGGGCGTTGACTTTACATTGTTTGGCCGGATTGACGGTAGCTTTGACTATTATATTAAAACATCCAAAGGCTTCTTGTTCCAGCCAGCCTTGCCTGCATTCCTGTTAGGCCAACCGGCGGAGTATTCGGGCACGGGTGTCATTTCGCCCGCCTATGTAAACGGCGGTAAAGTAACCAACCGTGGTTTCGATATAACCATCAATTCCCGCAATTTAGCTGGGAAGGATTTTAAATGGAATACCACCGTTATTTTCTCCAAATACAAGAACAGGGTCGAATCTTTGGCCAACGGCATCCCGTTCATCAACAGGAGTGTTGGCGTCAGCTTCCTGAGCCTTCCGGTTACGCACACCGTTGCGGGCGGGCCTATTGGCGAGTTCTACGGCTACAAGGTTAAAGGCATCTTTAAAACCGACGAGCAATTGCGCAGCGCACCAATTCAGTTTGGCCGCCCTATAGCCAATACGGCAGCAGGTACTTTCCTTGGCGATATACAGTACGAGGATTTAAATAACGATGGTAAAATAGATGAGGCCGACCAAACTGCGCTGGGCAGCGGTAACCCTACTTTTACCTATGGTATCACCAATACCTTCTCCTACAAGTCGCTTGATTTTTCGTTTTTCCTGAACGGATCATACGGTGCCAAGATATTTAATGTATTGAATTACTCAATCTCGGGTTTGTCGGGCTTGTACCAAAACCAGTTGGCTTCGGTGTCCAATTTCTGGAGCCCCGCCAATCCTGATTCGGACATCCCGGCCCCGAGAGGCGGCGATAACCCCAACCTGAAAAACTCCGACAGATTTATTGAAAGCGGTTCGTTCCTGCGCATTCAGAATGTAAGCATTGGCTATAGCCTCCCTTCACAATGGATCAGGAAAGCAAAGCTTAACCGCCTGAGAGTTTACGCCAGCGGGCAAAACCTGTACGTATTTACGCCTTACAAAGGGCTCGACCCGGAAATTGGTGCTATCAACCAGGATGCATTTTTAACCGGCGTAGACGTAGGCAGGTACCCCTCTCCGCGTACGATAACTTTTGGCATCAACGCTGAATTTTAACCTTTTAGAACAACAGAAATGAAAAAATATATAAAATATTTACTTGGGCTAACCGTTGTAACCGGCCTGACAACCAGTAGCTGTAAAAAAGAATTTTTTAACAAGCCACCAAAGGACGCCATTACATTGGATAGTTATTACCAAACAAACGACCAGGTTTTGGCGAGCACCAATATATTGTACAGCGCAACCTGGTTTGGCTGGTGTGGCAAAGCGGGCTGGTCTATCACCGATTTGAGCGGCGGTAACGGCCGTACCTACTCTTCGGATGTAGTAAACTTTTCTAATTTCTCGGTAACGGATGCCAACTTTGAGCTTGGCGGCGCGTGGAATTCCTTATTTATTACCGTTGCGCAGGCAAATGCCTTGATAAATAACTTACCCGCCAAAGTGCCTGCAACGGTTGATAAAGCAGTGGTGAATAATGCCTTGGGCGAGGCGCATTTGTTCAGGGCGCTGGCTTATTTCCATCTGGTGCGTACATGGGGCCCGGTGCCAATTATAGAAAATAGCCTCGATTATGTAGATAACTACCAGATAAACGCCAACATAGTGCCCGATGTTTACAAATTCATTGTAAACGATTTGAAGTTTGCGGAAGGAAACCTCACCAAAATGGGTCCTCGTTCCGGTAAATCGGCCGGGCGTGTTTCCAGCGGATCGGCTTCTGCGCTGTTAGCTAAAGTTTACCTGTACATGCTGGATTATGCTAACGCAAAAGCCCAGGCGGATAAAGTGATCAACAGCGGCGAATTTAAATTATATGGCGCAGATGTTGCCGGCAAAACTTTTAATGACCTGTTCCTTACTGCTAACAATAACAACGAGGAATCAATTATCCAGTTGCAATGGTCTGCCACCGGCGGCTATGGTAAAGGCAACCCGCAGCAAGCTTCATTTGCCTATAACTCGCTCATTACCGGTACCGGCGACGGATACGGTGTATTAGCGCCAACCTTCGACCTGCAGGATATGTACGAAGCGGGCGATTTGCGCAGGAAAGCCACCATTATGCTCCCGGGCGACCATTACCCCGAGATCAATTCCGATAAAGGCGGTTACACGCTGCCTGCTGATGCCAACTCGCAGGGCACGCACGCACAGGTAAAAAAATATGTGGTAGGCACGCCGGCAGATAATGGCGGCGTAAGCGCAGCCCAATCTGCCCCAAACAATACCTACATGATGCGTTTGGCCGATGTATACTTAATAAAAGCCGAAGCCGTAATGGCTGGCGCAGCAACCAGTTCGGACCCCGAAGCGCTGGCGGCCATTAATAAAGTGCGCAACAGGGCCGGCCTGGGTAATTTATCTGTCATCAAAAGGTTTTACATGGTACCCAATCCAAACCTCTCAAAATATGGTGCCACACCATCATCAGCAGTGCCGCTAAACGTACTGCGGGATGATATTATCGATGAGCGGCGCAGGGAGTTTGCCTTTGAGGATGATTTTTGGTTCGACATTGGCCGCGTGGACGGTTTTAATGTAACTGCGCACCCGCGCGGTATTCAAATGATAAAGCAACAGGATCGGGGCACATCAGATAACAGCACGCCGCCTGTACGTTACGCCAACGAGTTTAACGCAAATGTAACCGATGCAAGTTTCAGGCTGCCTTACCCGGCCACCGAAGTTGCATCAAACCCTAAGTTGAAAGAAGCACCGGTTCCTTACGTCTTCAAATAACCATAACATGAAAAAGATATTATATAAATCAAATTTTTACTGGCTGTTGCCCGTGATCATGGTGTTTGTTATTGCATCATGCAAAAAAGATAACAATGCCAAAGGCGGAACGGGCGTACCCACTATTGAGAAAGTGCGCTTGCTGAGCAAAAGCGATACCATACCTGATGTTGAGCATCGGTACAATCTCGATTCGAGCAATTATTATGCGGATATAAGAACCGTGCCGTTCGATTCTACCGTAGCCGCCGGCCGCTTAAACAACCAGTATGCTATTATTGGCACCAACCTGGCCAGTACAACATCGGTACAATTCAACGGCGTTACGGCTTACTTTAACCCGGCTTTACTTACCGATAAAAGTATCATTGTAAGCATACCCAATACTGTTCCTTTCATTGGCAGCAATAAGCTTACGGTTACAACAACCCATGGCACGGTAGATTTTAATTTCCCTATCGTTCAGCCACCGCCAACAATCACCTCGTTTACGCCGCTTGCGGCAGGTGCCGGCGATATTGTAACCATTACCGGTACCGTGTTCGACGGGCTGAGCGCTGTTAAATTTGATGATGTACCGGCAGAGATTGTTGGTACGCCAACAAAAACCGAAATAAAGGTAAAAGTGCCTGCAGGCATTGTGCAGGCTTATATTTACGTAACCACTCCCGGTGGCACAACCAAGTCACCAGCTTCGTTTGGGTTTAAATATGTAATATATGATGACGCATTGGCCTTTGGCTGGGGCGGTAACGGCGGCGGGTACGATGGGTATAGCAGCGTCAGAAAATACAACAGCACTGAGCACCCTAAACGTGGCGCAAATGCCATAGAGGTTACCGTTGATAACGGCTACGGCGCACTGCAGTTAGGTTACGGCGGCGCTACGCTCGATGCAAAAAAAGCGGGCTTTGCTGCCTTGAAGTTATCCATTTACGGGGGCGCAAACTTCAAAGCGGGCGATAGGGTACAGGTAGTGGTAAATAATGCTTACGGGCATGCTTTTGCCATAGAAGTGAAACCGGGCGTATATACCGATTATACCATTCCGTTGAGTGCCTTGGGCGATGATATTGGCCCATTGAGCGAGATCACCTTCCAAACACTTGGTGTGGCCGCGCCGGCAACGTTTTATGTAGATGACCTTGGATTTATATAATTTGATTTAACCTTAAGCCATCATCAGCGTTTGCATAACCTGGTGGTGGCTTTTTAACCTTGAATGCAATAGCCATGAAAATTTTTATGCTGCTCTCCTGTGGCTTACTGCTGCTGCTTTGCCAACGCGTAACGGCACAGAAAAACCTGGTAAGCAACGGCGGTTTTGAGGACGGGTTAAACGACTGGAATGGCAGCGGAAACGCCAAAATTACGCCCTGGGACCTGAAGGCGGGGAAAGGCAGCTGTGCCATCATTGTGTCAACCAATGCAAACTGGGTTGGTATAGACCAGGTGGGCTGGGTACCCAAAAACGCATTGGGCATGGAGTTTTCTGCATGGATAAAAACCAATAATGTAGTTAAGGGCCAAAACGAATGGACGGGCGCTATTTACAGCATTGAATTTTTTGACAGGTATGATAAAAAAATAGGCGAGGGCGAAAACCTTGCGCGGCTTACCGGCGACAACGAATGGGCGCAATTTGAAAAAGCTGTAAAAGTACCCGTGGGTGCGGTAGGCTTTAAAATATTGCTGGCCATGGGGTACGCTTCGGGTGCTATGCTGGTGGATGAAGTTTCGGCCAGGGTTTTGAATGCTGAAGAAGTAGTTAAGCTTTAGGCAGTAATTTGGGGCAATAATGATGAGATTATATATGAGGTACATTAAAATATTAAGTGTTGCGGCGGTATTTGCTATTTGCATGTTGCAGGCCTGCACCAAGGAAAAAAAACCGGTTACACCGGTAGATACTGGTGGCACCGGCGGCACAAATGAGCCTACCGTTATACTGCCGCAAACCGATGCTGCACTGGCAGCAACCCAGGGCTTTTTTATGGATGCATGGCAACCCAAAACCATTGCCGCCCCAACCCTTACCAAGGCCGTGGCCAAGCCATCTGCCGGCAGCATAACCGCAACGGTAGATTACAGCGCGGTAGTGAGCAAAGTTTCTAAATACATGTTTGGTAATAACACCAACCCTTATATGGGGCAGTTTGTTACCGAGCCGGTGCTGATGGGTAACCTTACCGCCCTATCGCCCAATATCCTGCGTTTCCCGGGCGGCAGCATCTCTGATGTTTACTTTTGGGATGGCGTAACCCCTGCTGATGCCCCCGCGCAGCTGGTAGATAATGCAGGTACGGCGTCGGCGGCCGGTTATTGGTACGGCAACAAAACCGATAGCTGGACCTTCTCGCTGGATAACTACTACAAGGTGCTGCAGCAAACCAGCAGCACGGGCATCATTACGGTAAACTATGGCTTTGCCCGTTACGGCACCGGCCCCAAACCCGCCGAAGCCGCCGCGCACCTGGCTGCCAATTGGGTACGCTACGATAAGGGGCGCACCAAATACTGGGAAATAGGCAACGAGAACTTCGGTACCTGGGAGGCCGGCAACCGCATCAACACCGCTAATAATAAAGATGGGCAACCGCAATTATTGAACGGCGTATTGTATGGCAACCACTTCAAAATCTACGCCGATTCGATGCGCAAGGCGGCCGCGGAAATAGGCAATACCGATATAAAGATAGGCATAGTACTAACGGATGCCGACGAGAAGAACAACACATCCGCCATCATCCAAAAATGGAATGCCGATGCGCTGTCGCAGGTGGGCAACGCGCCCGATTTTTACGTGGTGCATAATTACTATACCGACTACAATACCAATGCTACGGCCGAAGTAATCCTGGCAACGCCTCCCTTAGTTACGGCCGGCATGGCCAACTGGATAAAAACATCGGCCACTAACGCCGGCGTTATACAAAAGCCTGTGGCGCTGGATGAGTGGAACATCTTCTCGGTAGGCTCTAAGCAAATGGTATCTAATGTGGCGGGCGTGCATGCCGTAATGGTACTGGGCGAAACCGTTAAAAACCAGTTTGGCATGGCCTGCCGCTGGGACCTGGCTAACGGCTGGGATAGCGGTAACGACCATGGTTTATTCAACATAGGCGATGAGCCGGGCGCAGCCAAGTGGAACGCAAGGCCTGCGTTTTACTACATGTACTTCTTCCAGAAATACTTTGGCGACCGCATGGTAAGCTCTACCGTTACCGGCAGTACGGATATAGTAAGCTATGCCTCGTCATTTACATCCGGGCAAGCCGGCACCATACTGGTAAACAAAGGCAGTAGCGACAAAGTGGTATCTGTAAACCTGAAGAACTTTGCCAGGGGCAGCAAATATTACTACTACACCCTAAACGGCGGTACGGATAACGGCTCGTTTTCGCAAAAGGTTTTTGTGAACGGTACAGGGCCTGCAGGTGCAACTGGCGGGCCGGCAAATTACAGCGAGATAGCCGCCAGTAGTGCCGACATTGCAGGCGGCATAACCGTAAATGTCCCCGCACGCGGAGCTGTTTTTTTAATAGCCGATGGTAAATAAAATGACTGCCGAAATACTTATTCAGGCTGATTAAAGCAGTCTTTCAGAACAGGTACCCCTTAGCGTGGTAGGGCAGGCATGTGCTACCATACAAAAATTAATAACATATTAAATGTCAATCCACCTTAATAGAAAAACCTGGGCCGTATTACTTTGCGCGCTTTTTGCCAACTGTGTTTCCCAACAAGGATTTGCCCAGGGCGGAGTAAAGCAGGTGCAGTTAAAACAGTTTCAACTTCAATCGTCAGCAATAGTAAAAGCCGAAGGTAAAGTGCTTTCCGGATTTGGTTATACTTCCAAAGCAAAATGGTATGCGGTAACGGTACCGTCTACCGTGCTAACCGGGCTTGTTGCCAATAATGTATACCCAAGCCCGTACCAGGCTTTAAATAACATGCTGATACCCGATGCATCCGATGAATTCAACAAGCAATACGGGCTCGAAAAATATAGCCACATCGCCGGTGTTGGCAACCCATGGAAAAAGCCTTACTGGTACCGCACCACTTTTACTGTGCCTGTTAAAGATAAGGGCAAAGTATTCCAACTGATATTTAAAGGGATAAATTACCGTGCTGAAGTTTGGCTCAACGGCCAGCGCATTGCAGATTCATCGCAAATGGTAGGTATGTTTGCCGAACACTGCCTTAACGTGGGCAAGCAGGTAATGCCCGGTGGTAAAAACGTGCTTGCCGTGAAAATATACCCCTTAGACTATCCGGGCTTGCCATCAAAAGAACAACTGGAAGCTTTAGGCCCCTTTTATGATAATGGCGGGCCAACGGGCGATATTGGCAAAAATGTAACCATGCTGTGTTCTGTAGGTTGGGACTGGATGCCTCCCGTTCGCGATAGGAACATGGGCATCTGGCAGCCGGTATATTTGCGCACAACAGGTGCTGTAACCATTGGCAGGCCAAAATTAGTAACGGATTTGCCCTCCCTCCCTGATACAGGGAAGGCCACCCTTGCTTTGAATTTATCCTTATCAAATTATAGCGGGATAGCCAGCAAAGGGAAGCTTAATGTATTTATAAGCCCCGAAAACTTTACCGGCCCTGCGCTTCGCTTTTCTAAAGCGGTAACGGTCCAGGCGGGAGAATCGAAAGAGGTTAGGCTTAATGCTGCGGAAATAAAAGGGTTTACCATTACTAAGCCAAAACTGTGGTGGCCAAACGGCTACGGCAGGGCCAATTTATACCGCATACGTATGCAGTACAGCAATGCTGGCCGTATTACAGATGATACCACTTTTGTTTTCGGCATCCGTACGGTAAGTTCTAAAGCAACCGAAGTAAACGGGTTTACCCGCCGGGAATTTTTCGTGAACGGGCAACGTGTGCATTTAAATGGTGGCGCATGGGTTCCGGATCTGATGGTCAACCGCGATTCGGCAAGGTACTATGATGAACTGCACCTATGCCGTATGGCAAACGTAAACCTGGTGCGCATATGGGGCGGCGGCGTTACTCCACCTGATCATTTTTGGAATGCCTGCGATAAATATGGGCTGATGGTATGGTCGGACTTTTGGATCACGGGCGATACACAAGGGGAATTTAAAGGGTCGCCCGATTGGCCGTTGGAAGGTAATGTGTTTGTAAACAATGTAAAGAGCACTATTTACCGTATCCGTAACCACCCAAGCCTGTTGGTGTGGACAGGCGGGAACGAGGGCCATGCCCGCAAAGAATTATACGATGCTATGCGTAATAACATCATCACGCTCGATGGCACCAGGCCCTTTATCCCAAGCTCATCTGGTTTTGCCAAATTACCGGCTGGCTGGGATAATGCCTGGTCTGATAATAAGCCCACAGGCGTTTACAGCAGTGGCCCCTATGCCTGGCAGGACCCCAAGATTTATTACAAATTGGCCGATGCCGGCCGCGACTGGGTTTTTAAAGACGAAACGGGACTGCCTTCGCAACCGCCCTATAACACTTTGGCTAAAAATATCCCCGACACCACCTGGGACGAAAAACTGCCTTTCCCCCTTAACAATATGTGGGGTTACCATGATGCTGCAACCGGGGCTGCCAAATACGATGAGTATTATAAAGACATGGCTGCCCGTTATGGCAAACCCACCAGCCGGTTGGATTTTTCGAATAAAATGCAATTGATGAATGCCTGCGGCTACCAGGGGATATTTGAAGCTGCCGGACATAAATTAACCGAGACAGGCGGTGTAATGCTATGGAAGTTAAACGCTGCCTTCCCCAGCGTGGTATGGCAAATTTACGATTGGTACCTGCAACCCAATGCGGGCTATTATGCCCTGCAAAATGCGGTAGAGCCCGTCCACATCCAGTTTAACCAGAGCGATTCTACGGTAGCTGTTATCAACCGCACACACCACGCAACCGGGGCGCTTACCCTCGAAGCCGATATTTATAATATCAACTCAAAATTGCTGGCCCATGCACAGTCAATAACAACATTAACAGATGAGGGGGTGCAAAACAGCTTATCTGTTAAAGAAAAACTAAAAGCGGTTAAGGAATTTTGTTTTATGGTGTTAACGCTTAGGGGCCAGGATAAAGCCGTGGTTTCACGCAACACCTACTGGTCTGCCCCCGGCAACGATTACACCGCCCTGAATAAAATGCCCAAAACAGCGCTTGCGGCCAAATTGATAAAAAGTGAAGCAGGAAAGGACGAACACAGCTGGACTTTGCAAATAACAAACAACAGCGGGCAGATAGCCTTTTTTATCCGCCCGCAACTAATGCTGGGTAAGGAAGAGGTACGGCCGAGTTACTGGAGCGCGGGCTATTTTACGCTTGCTGCGCACCAAAACACCACCGTTACGGTTAAAGCGCCCGTTTCGCACTTGGGCGGTAAAACGCCGCTGATAACCATTGAAGGCTGGAACGTAGATAAACAGGTAGTAAATCAAAATTGATGAAACCGCAGGGCTAAAATGAACTTATAAAAATTTCCCGAGGTTTCCGCGGTAAGCCCTTCCCACCGGCACGGGCCTTCCGTTCACTTCGAGCATCTCTGCAGTATAGGCATCGGGCTTGGCGGCCGCTACGATAAAAGAGCGGTGGGCCCGGACAAAAAGCGCCTGCGGCAAATGCGCCTCGCTTTCCTGGGTGCCCATCTTGGTTAGGTAGGCTTCCCCGGCCGTGACCACCTTGACATATTCCCGCTGGCTTTCGATATACAGGATATCCGAAAAATTGACCCTCACTTTTTTATGCTGTACGTTTAGGAACAAAAATTCTTTTCCGGCCTCGGGCTTGACCTTATTAACCGCCTGCAGAAAGCGCTCGAAGGAAAAGGGCTTGAGCAGGTAATCTGCGACGTTCAGTTCAAACCCCTCCACCGCGTATTGATGATAGGCCGTAGTGATGATCACGGTCGGCGGCTGAGCGAGTGTCCGAAGAAAGGCCATGCCCTTTAATTTAGGCAGGTGGATATCCCGGAAGACCAGGCCGGGCGGGTTGCCCCGCATAAATTCCGAAGCGCTTATGGCCTCTTTAAAAGTAGGCGTGAAAATGGTATTGCAGGCCTCTAGGAGTACTTAGAAGTTAAGACTTTAATCATGTAGCTAGCAAAATAAAGCTTACTTCAGGTTTAGATGGACTATGGTATTGATGATAACTGGTTATCTATCATTGATCGTCGGCGCATGAGGCAACAAAGATATTCCAAGCAGTCAGATCGCCGCGCTGGCCCCGGAAGAGCGCCGGCGGAACGGGCCGTACCAAAGCCTGGAGGATTTTGCCAGGAGGCATGCGGCCGAAACGCTGCCGGACAAATTCATGGACTGGCTTTAAAGTCCTCGTCTTAGCATTGGGATTTAACCCTCAATTAAGATAACCTTTTTTTGGCGACATGTTGTTTAACCACTGAAATACAATCAGTTGTATTTGGATTTGTGATACCTTATCGCTAATTTACAAAACCAATTACCTGATCTCTCATCTCATTTTCCATCAATGAAACAGTTGCTTGCGGTAGTATTAATTGCTTTTTCGTTGCAGGCCTTTTCGCAAGACTACCCGGTAAAAATTATTAAAATTTCTTTGCCAGCCAGCCCGGATGCCAGTACCGCCAACTGGGAAACGGGAAACTCATATAGTATAACCGCCGCCTCGGGTGAAATAACAAAAAATGTACAAGTGAAGCTGCTGGCTGTTATTAAGCGGGACGGTGCAATAGCCTGCGGTGCGTATAATAGCCTATCTTCCCCAAAAATAAGTTTCGACGCGCCTGTAAAAACCTGGGATGGAAAAAACCTAAGGGAGCTGTTAGGGGTAGATTGTACCCTACCGCCCGGAAGCTATCAGTTGAGCCTGCAATTTTTTGGCTATAGCGATGGCAAAACCTTTCCCCTAAGCGAAGAAAAAACAAAGCCGTTTTCAATTAACACCGACAACCCGGGCAACGGCAAAACCGGTGTTAATATCAATATCGGCGGATTTGGGATTGTGATAGGTGGCGGGCGGAGGCAAACCTCCGCATGCGGCACAATAACCAGTTTTACCAAAGTAGTTTGTACGGGCATGGATGCGCAAACCGGGCTTCCGCGTTATACGATTACGGTGAAGACGGTAAACAAACCGGTGGATAGGGACCAGGCTTGCACCTTTATTTTAAATACGGTGAAATCCTTAAGCAAAGGTCTTGTTTTGCCACGCGGGCAGGCCCTGCCGATAAAGATCGCATCGGGCGATAGCGCGGCCTACGCGTTCACCTATACGCCGCCATCGGTGAACGCGGCTGAAGCAAAATTTAGCGTTACTGGCAACTGGAACGGCGATGCAGGCTTGACCGTAGAGATGAGGCCCAATATAAAATTAACGCCCTGCATTGCCTGCGGATGCGGAAGCTGGGCTAATTTAACAGTAGGTAACGCCTCCGCTGACACCAGCTCGCAGTTTGAATGCGCTGCCAAAGCACAAATACCCTGGAAATGCGGCCAGCCATTTGATTTCTCAAGCACTTACCAATGCGCCGCAGCAGCCGAAAAATGCGATGCGGTAACCACCTGGGAAATTCAAAAGGATGGAATCAGCATAAAAACAGGCAGCGGCACTAATGGTGTTAAGGATAGCTTTACGCCAACAGGAAATGGAATTTATACTTTAACCTTAAGCGCAGCCTGCAACGGGCTAAAGTGCCCGCCGTGTGTTTACATCATTTTTGTTGAAGGCTGCAACACCATTGTTACCCCTCCTGTAGTTACGCCCGAAGTAAAGATCGTGGTAATAGAACCGCCCGTGATACAGGTGGTAGTGGAGGCCGGCACATCAAGTGCTAACCATGGAGAAGGCAAATATTATTACGACCTGGATACCGAACCAACTTATACCGTTACTGAAATATTTGATAAAGTATTGAACGTTCAGTTTACCAACAGTTACGCCTCGGTTGAAAATATAAAGGTTAATATTTATGATAGCGCATCAAGGGTTTTAATGAAGCCCTCAGCCGCAAAAGGCAATAAAACAATCAGTACCAGCGGGTTAAACCGAATGTCGGTCAACCTTAATGATTATAAACTTGAACCGGGCAGGTTGTACCTTTTCACGGTCTCAGTTTTTAGCACCCATTACCATTTAAACTTTAAAGTTACCGGCGGCCATGAAAAATAAAATACCCCTGTTATTGCCTTTAATATTGCTTTCTATCGGGCTAAAAGCGCAAACCGGCGGGCCGGGGCAACCGGAGTTTATGCAATTCCAGCAGGCGGGGACGTCCAATTTGGTTAACCTGCCGTCGGGCACTTTTTCCTACCAAATCCCATTGTTCAGCATTGGTAATTACCCGGTTAATTTAACTTACCAGGGCGGTATACAGATGGAGGATGTTTCCACGATGGTTGGCCTGGGCTGGAACCTGAATGTGGGCAGCACCGTCAGGACTTTAAGGGGCATTCCCGATGATTTTAACCTCGATAAAATCATTAAGCAATATTCAGTTAAACCTAACGAAACATTTGGCGGCAAGGTTGGGGCCGACTTGGAAATCGCCGGGTTACCCCAAAACCTGGGCGTTTCGGTAGGTGCAAGCCTTGGCGTTTTTTACAACAATTATAAAGGCTGGGGGCTGGAGCCTTCTTTAAACGGGTCGGTAAGTTTGAGCGCAAAATCGAACGCTGGCGTTGGCGCCGCTGCTTCCCTGGGGATGGGCGTTTCGGCCAATTCGCAATCGGGCGTCGATAAATATTTAAGCCCCAGCATCGGGCTTAAACTGGGGAGGGGAAATGACAAGCTGGGCATCTCGTTAGGGAAAACCTGGTCGGTAAACTCCAATGAGGGCTTAAAAACAAGTATGAATGCCGGGCTAAGCTACGTCCGCACCAGCGATGTTACCCGGAATGGCGTACAGGGCGGCTGGAAGGTAAGTGAACGCGGTACCGACCAGAGTTCCATGTCGCTGCTCGGCCTCGCTACCACCTCTTATTTAAATAACTCCTTCCAGCCCGACATCGATTATCCTTTCGAGAATACTTCTGGCACCTACTCGGGCACTTTTGGTTTTGACGGCTTTTATGTAGACCCCAATATCCGGGTGGCGGGTTATTTTTCAAAACAGGCGCTGGCAACCACCTCGCAGGAGTTTCCGGCTTTTGGCGCGATGTATGAAAGTACGCAGGTAAGCGCTAATGCGCTGATGGATTTTAATACAGAAAAAAAGCTGCCCTATTTTATAGGAGAATCTAAAATATTGCCCATCTCTTTTAAAACCCCTGATATATTCAATTTGAACGCCCAGGGCCTGTCCATGTCGTTTTCTGTAAGTAAAAATGATATTGGGCTGGTGGGCGATGCTGAAGCTATCATCAACTCAAACGGTATGCAAGGCGGCGCAGAGGTTAATTTGGGGCAACTGTTTAAAGCCGGGGCAAACTTTGGCACTACAACTTCATTTCAAAGAACCGGCAAATGGAACCCCACTAATCTGGCATTTAAAGCCGGCCAGGATGTGATAGGCAGCCAAATCTACCAGCAATTCGCTTTTAAAAATCACGGCGAGATCAACAAATTCGATTATTCAGGTTTTTCCCAGCTTGGCGGTTACAGCCCTGTTCAATTCAATTTGGCAAATGAATCGGCTATCACCCAGTTTTTGAGCAATGGCAGCCACCTTACAGCAAATGTTATTAATACAAGCCAACAGGTACGGCAATCAACCATAAGCTATTTAACCGCAAGTGAAGCGGCTGTAATAGGCTTTGACAAACAGCCACCGTATTACAGTTTTGGTGGCAACGCGGCAACACCTTTGGACAGGCTGTCAGGCTACCGCAAAGGGCACCATCTTTCAGAAATATCGGTGATACAGCCCGATGGAATCAAGTACGTTTTTGGTATCCCGGTTTATAATACCACGCAAAAAGAGGTTAGTTTCAATGTCGGCGTAAATGCGGTCATCGACCAGGCTAAAAACCTGGTTAAATATTCGCCAAACCAGGATAATTCAACGGCAAATAACAAGGGGATCGACCACCTGTTTGAAGCTACCACCACTCCGGCTTATGTTGCCCAGTTTTTGATCACCGCTGTTTTAAGCCCCGGCTACAGGGACTTAACCAATGATGGCATTACCGATGATGATTTAGGCAATTATGTAAAATTTAGTTACTATAAAGAAGGCCAGCCCTATAATTGGAGGACGCCCTTTGCTAAAGACATGGCAACCTACAACAAAGGCTTGCGCAGCGACATCGAGGACGACAAAGGCACATATGTGTATGGCGAAAAAGAGCTTTGGTACGTACGTTCGGTTGAATCAAAAACGGAGATAGCAGAATTCCACTACAGCAAGCGCGACGATGGTTTCGGCGTGGCTGATGAGAATGGCGGCATTGACCAAACCAAATTTTTGAGGAAACTGGATTCAATAGTAGTTTATTCCCTGCCCGACCGCAGAAAAAACGGCAATAACGCCACTCCTATAAAAACCATCCATTTCGATTATGGCTATTCCCTTTGCAAAAATATCGGTAATGGTATATCCGCAACAACCGGGAAACTTACCTTAAATAAGGTCGGCTTTACCTATGAGCATTCCCGGAAAGGTATGCTTACGCCTTATGTTTTTGGGTATGGCAACCGGCCAGGCACGGGCCAAATTAACCCGGATTATAATGCCAGGAGTGTAAACCGCTGGGGCTATTACCAGGCCAATGGCAATAATTACAGCGATATGTCGGACAGTTCACCTCTGTCCAACATCGATTACCCTTACGCCCTGCAAGACAAAGGGGTAATGGACAACAACGCCTATGCCTGGAATTTGACCGACGTCACCATACCAGGAAACGGTAAACTGAAAGTAGCTTATGAAGCAAACGATTATGCTTATATACAGGATAAAACTGCCGGGCAGATGTTCAAGTTAACCGGCCTGGGCGATGCAAATAGTACCAACATCACAGGAAACAAGTTTTACTACCCGTTAGACCCTATTAATCCCCTAAATACCGGCATCAAAGACAGGATATATTTCAAACTGGCGCATCCTATTGACAATACTAATCCGGCTACGGCAAAGCAGAAACTGGGAGCGGCTTATATCAAAGATATAAAGGATGGCTTTTTGTACTATAAATTCTATGTTAAACTATCCGGCACGGGTAATTATGAGTATATAACCGGCTATACCAAAGTACAGGATTATGGCGTGGCTGCCGACTCCAATTACGCTTACATACAGTTGGCGCCAATAGCCATTGACGATGAAAACAACATCATTAAATGTAACCCGATATTAAAAACGGCATTCCAGTATATGCGCATCAACCGGAACGCTCTGCTGTTTAACAATACGGCGGTGGGCACACCCGCAACCTTTGCTTCGTTTATTAATTCGCTGCCCAGCATCATTAGCCAGTTAAGCAATCAAATTTCCGCCTCTGCAATGGGCGTTAACCTATTTTGCCAGTCGCAGGGCTATTGTCAGGAGGTGGACATAAGTAAAAGTTTTATCCGCCTATACAATCCCTCAAAAATGAAAATAGCGGGCGGGAGCCGGGTGAAGCAGGTAAGCATCGACGATAACTGGGATGCCATGACGGGGAATACCCACCCTGGAAAATCATATACCACTGCCTACGACTATACCACCCAGGAAACTGATCCGGCAACAAACGCCAAAGTAACCATCAGTTCGGGCGTGGCGGATTATGAGCCATTGGTAGGAGGGGACGAGATATCCTTAAAACAGCCGATATTTTATGCAGATGTAAAGAAACTGGCGCCGGATAACGATTATTATGTGGAGGAACCGGTGAACGAATCTTTATTCCCGGGCCCGCATATTACTTATGGCAAGGTAACCCAAATAACCAACCCAACCACCCTCGATGTGGCAAAAACCGGGAAGGTTACCAATGAGTATTTTACCGCGAAAGATTATCCGGTAAAAGTAAGCCGAACGGCTATAGATGAAAAACGCGATAAAACTAATTTTAACCAGTTTCAGCTTCCTTTTGTGGCAATAGACCAACAGCACGATTTTGCCTCGGTTTCGCAGGGGTACGCTATCGAACTGAATAACATGAGCGGATTGGACAAAGCCATGTGGGTGTTCAACCAGAACGGCGACCGGGTTTCAGGCGAGGTATCTGAATATTTCCCCGATAACGGCCATTTTACGTTGATCGACCGTTTCGGCAATATCAACAAAAATAAAAAATTGGGGCTGTCTGCAGAGTACACGGTTGCGGGTAAAAAGAGTTACGACCGCTCTGTCTCCACCAGCTTCAATATCAATTTGAACATGGCCATTTTTGGCGCATTTCCGATACCTATCATAATGCCCCTGTATTCACAAATGACAGAGGAAAAGCAATTTCAGTCAATCGTTTTCAATAAAGTGATCCACCGTAACGGCTTGTTAAGAAGTAAAACAATTTACAACCAGACAGCTGCCGTTACAACAGAGAACCTGGCTTTTGACGAAGTTACCGGCGAGGCATTGCTGACCAAAACACCTAACGAGTTTAACGATACACTTTATTCCTTTAAATACCCGGCCTGGTGGATGCACAATGGCATGGGGCCTGCATACACCAACGCAAAATTATCAGTTAACCTAACAAACCTGCCTGTAATAAAGCAGTTTTTAAAAGTGGGGGATGAATTGCGTGCCGAAAATGGTGGTACCCGTTTGTGGGTGAAGAGCGCTTTTGCCGGAACATTTGAAAATGACATCAGCCAACCGCAAACGTTGAATGCCGGCATCAACTACCAGGTATATAACGCAGCCTCAAAAAACATGCTGTCGGATGATGCAGGGCAGGTTGTAACCTGGAAATACAATCCGTTAAGCGTTGGGACAAAAATAAGTTTCGGGCAGTTCAATATATTGAACAGTTCGGCGGTTCAGTATTACGACGATGCAGTGGCGTATTGCGATTCCTGCGCGGCGATTATTAACCGGCTCGGTAAAAATGAGTTCCTATCCGGCAGGAAGGGGAATTTTAAAACCAAACAAACTTGGTTTTACCTTGCAGAGCGGACACCTGGTAACCTTGCCGGCGGAGTAACTAATATAAAAGAACAAGGGCTGTTTAAAACCTACAGTGGCTTCTGGCAACTATCGTCAAATGCGCCAACCGGCTGGATACCCAACTACACCAATTGGGAATGGAAGGAAAAGGTAAACCTAACCGGCGTTGAGGGGCGAACCATTGAAACCGAAGACCGGATAGGCCGGAAAACCACAAATTTAT
>NZ_CAMLOV010000065.1 GCF_946481715.1 uncultured Mucilaginibacter sp.
ATACAGGGGTTGAGTGTTGTAGTTTAGCGAGTTGATACCGCGGATCTGCACGTTTACAGCACTGCTTGAACCACCCGGAGCCGTAGTGATTTTAACACCAGGCGCTTTACCGTACAATGCCGAAGCAAAGTTGGTATTACCGGCCTCGGTTAACTGTTTTGCAGTGATGGTAGTAGTAGCATAACCCAGGGCTTTTTCCTGACGCTTGATACCAAATGAGGTAACTACTACTTCGTTTAACTCGCCTTTACCTGCGGCCAGCGTTACGTTGATCACAGGGTTATCGCCAACGGTAACTTCTTTTGGCTGATAGCCAATATAACTCACCACCAGCACATCGCCGGGCCGGGCATTAATGGTAAAGTTCCCGTTAATATCGGTAACCATGCCTATGGTAGTCCCCTTTAGCAATATCGATGCGCCAATAACAGGTAGTTTATCGTCGTCGGCTATTACCTTGCCTTTTATATTGCTTTGAGCAAACGCGGCTATTGAGTATAGCAGGCAAAGTAGCGTTACGCTTATTTTTATTTTTTTGGTTAGTAAAATATGATACATAATTGGATTTATAATTATTGGTAATTAATAGGGGTTTAAATTTCCGGAAAGGCATAGCGTTGCCCGCCACGGACAAAAGGCTACGGATTTACTTCATAGTTGTACATTTAGGTTTTACAGATTTAATTGGTTGGGCAATTATACCTGTAGCCTTTTTGTATGGAGTGTACAACAGTCTTTGATTACTGTACAGCAGTATAAACCGCCCTACAGCACTCTAAAAGGCGTTTTAAGCTGAAGAAAACAGGAGATAAAGTAGAATGGAAGGAGGCCTCAGCGAATATCAAACCATTTTAAATTGCTGGCGATAATCGTTTGGCGATACGTTGTACTGCTTTTTAAACTCGCGGAAAAAATGCGACTGGTTGTTAAAGCCCGATTGATAGAAGATCTCGGCAACAGTGAGGTTTGTATTTTGCAGCAGCACGGCGGAATGCTGCAGGCGCAACTTTTTGATGAGTTCGCCGGGCGTCATGTTCGAGAGCATTTTTAAACGGCGGTAAAAATATGCTTTGCTCATGCCCAGTTCTTTCTCTAAAAACTGCGCATCAAGTTCTTCTTTGTCGAAGTTAGCCTCAATAAGGGCAATGGTTTTTTCGAGGAATGCCTTATCATCCTCTTTCATGCCCGCTGTTGGCAGACTATCCATCACCTGGCCCTGCCTAAAAAATTCGTGCAGTTGCGCATGGTAATCCAGCAGGCGTTTTACGCGTACCAAAAGGTGCTGCATTTGGAAAGGTTTGGGGATGTACGCATCAGCACCGGCCTCGTAACCTTCTATCTGTTGTTCCATGGTGCTTTTTGCCGATAGGATAATAAATGGTACATGGCAGGTATGCGGCAGGTTTTTTACCCGGTTGCAAATTTCCAGCCCCGTCATATCGGGCATCATAATATCGCTGATGATCAGGTCGGGGATCATTTTATCCAGTAATTCCAGCGCCTCTTTACCATTGCCTGCCTCGTAAACAATATAATGCTCCTTCAATACGTCATTCACCAAAAATCTTATTGCAGGTTCATCTTCAATAATCAGGATGCTCTTTTTATCCGAACCTTCAAGTTTGCTGAGCAGAGATTGTTTGTTGTTTTTTTCGCTGGAGGCTTGCCCCAGTACTGTATTATCGTTAATAATTGAACTTAAAAGGTACGATGGTGTTTCCATTTTTTCGCCTTGCTCGGTAACAGGTGCGGCGGCCGTAGCAATATTGCCCGTTTGCAGGCTTACCTTAAATTGTATCCAGGTATCTTTGTAGCTTACCTGTATTTTACCGCCTAATAAGATTACTAACTGCTGCGTAAAGGCAAGCCCCAGCCCGGTGCTTATTTTTGTTTGCTGGCTGGGGTCGGCCACAAAAAAACGAGTGAATAAGCTTTGCCGCTCCTCTTCATTGAGCGTACAGCCCGAATTTGCAACTATCAGTTCCAAAACCTCATTTTCCTGGTCTTCACTCAGGCGGCAAACAATGTGCTGGTTTTTGCCGGTGTGTTTAATAGCGTTGGATATCAGGTTAAAAATTATCTTTTCCAGTTTATCCTTATCCGTAAGTAAATTAATATCCGGCTCGATGTAGCAACTGCAATCTATCCCTTTTTGCTCGGCAAGGGGCTTAAATAAACCGGCAATGTTTAACAATAGCGCGGATGCGTTGATATTGTTATAATGGTTTACCTGGTGCCCTTCTTCGCCCTTACGGAACTCCAGCAATTGGTAAACCAGGTAATTTAACCGCGATGCTTGCTCGTTCACGGCTATGAGCAGGTTTTCGTTTGCAGTTTCGCCAATTTTGGTTTTTGTTTTATGAAAGTACCGCTCCAACGTCCCCGAAATTATGGTGAGCGGAGTTTGTAACTCATGCGCTATATTGGTAAAATAATCCAGTTGCCCGCGATGCACTTCTTCATCTTTTTTACGCAGGGCGTGCTCCATTGCCAATTTATGCTCGTTGCCTAACTTGGTTTTGCGGTATAAATGGAAAAGATACGCCCCCAGGCCGGTTATTACGAGGTACATCGCAAAGGCTGGCCAGGTAAGCCAGAAATATTGCTTGATAATAATGCGGAGCGCAACGTATTCTTTATTCCAGGCGCCACTGCCGTTAGACCACTTCAGTTTAAGCGTATAGTTACCGGGTTGCAGGTTACTGTAAGAGATCCGCTTATCGTCGCCGGTGTAATGCCAATCTTTATCGTTCCCCTGTAAAAAGTAAGCGTACCTGCACTTTTCCTGGTTGCTGAACTGTATGCTGTTTACCTTCAGGTCGAAGAAGTTATCCCTTCGGTTAAGTTCGTATGCCGGAACTATCCGCCCGGATTGTTTTTTTATATTGAGGATATTAGTGGCGTCCGGTCCTTCAAAATGCCCGGCTATTTTAAGATCGGTGATAACAAGGTTAGATTGGTTGCCCGATACCCCAATGGCTTGAGGTACAAAGTAATTAAAGCCATGCAAGCCACCGAAATAGAGGCGGTTTTGCCCATCTCTCCAAATGGCGTTATCGCTAAACTCGTTCCCTTGCAACCCGTCCTGCTCTTTAAACTGCATCACATTGTGGTTGCTGTTTATTCTGGCTACTCCTTTGTTGGTGCTTACCCAAATATTCCCTTTCTCGTCTCCGCTAATGGCATGCACGGTATTGTTTGGCAAACCTTCATCAACGCTTAGTTTTTTAAATACACCAGGCTGGCCAGCCTGGTGTGCAATATTTAAACCATAGCTTGTGCCTATCCACATACTGCCACGGCCATCGTTATAAAGAGATAAAACATCGTTGTTTGATAAACTCCCCTGCTGTGGCGCCGACTTAAAAGTGCGGAATTGCCCGGTTATTTTATTGAAAACGCTTAGCCCGCCAAAGCGGCACCCTATCCATATCTCTCCGCCCGGCCCTTCTTCCAGTGCGTTTATAACATCATTACCGGGCCCCATATGGGTTCCCGTGTAATTATACCTTACCAATTTTTCAATGGCCAACCTTTTGTTTTTGCTGCGCCCCAATTTTAAATGGTAAAGCCCGCCGGTATACGAGCCAAGCCATACAGAACCGTCCTTGTCGGGCAAAATAGCATGAATAGCACCGAAGCCGGGGTAATTATTGTTTCCTTCTATGCCCTTCCAATCCACAAATTTATTTTGTACTACATCAAAAACATAAACCCCGGCGGCGTCCGACCCGATGTACGCCAGTTGGCCATCCCTGCTTTTTTTTATGCTGTATACCGTGCTCTCCCCAAGCGCATAACCAGGGTATCGGGACTTTATCTGAGTAAGTTTGCTAAAAGCTGCGCCCTCTTTCATCTGCATAATTCCGTTGCGCT
The DNA here is from genome assembly GCF_946481715.1 of uncultured Mucilaginibacter sp. Next base: position 3,877 of record NZ_CAMLOV010000065.1, read on the forward strand.
TTGTGCCTATCCAAATTTCGCCACGTACGTTGCAAAAAGCGTTTACCGGCACATTAAGAGTTGGCCTGGAGGCCTCTATGGTGTTAAAGTAGTTTACCTTTTTTGATATCTTAATAATCCCGTTACCATCAGTTCCGCACCAAAGCATTTGCTCGTGTCCCACTATCAGGTTATTTATCTTCAAATCGTTCAGTAAGGGCACCTGCTTTGATATATCACTCATCGGTTTAAACGCTGCATCATATTCCCCCAATCCTTTGATAGCCCAGGCAAAAACAAAATGATTGCCAAAAGCAGTCATCGAACGTACTTTATCAGGAAGCGACGCAATCAGTTGTGGGTGCAGTGCCTCATCTATTTTAAAAAGTTGCTTGTGCGTATTGGTGTAAAAGATGGTATGGTTGGTATACAGCAAGTTATCAACATTATTAATCGCTGTAAAGCCTTGCGTTTTAATAAAACCGTCCCCTTTCTTACTATAAACATCTAACCCACCCGAACGAAAGATCCAAAGCCGGCCGACTTTATCGAAAGCCATTTTGGTAATGTGTGCGCTGTTTATACCTTCGACAAAACAGCGGCGAAAAAGGTTTGCCTGTTTATCGTAATAGCTTATCTCTCCTGTATTTATACGCGCGGTGTACACTTGCCCTAAGCTATCCAGCCCCAAAAAATAACCATTGGTTACCATGGATGTACTATTGAGGTTGTAATTGGTAAAAATGCCGGACGGCTTATGGTATTTTGTTACCCCTTCGGCAGTGGCGAGCCATATGTTGCTTTCGCGGTCTTCGCTAATTTGATAGATAATATTACTGCCTATTGCATTTTTGATGCCAGGACGTTCGTAATTAAAAACATGAAAAGAGTTGCCGTCGTAAACGTTAAGGCCATCCAGTGTGGCTATCCACAAAAGATTATCCTTATCTTGGAACATCCTGTTAACTATACTATTAGACAGCCCTGCGCTGTTATCTACCTGCTGGTAAACATACTGCGCCTGTGAAGCCGTATGCATGAACATAGCTGCCCAAAAGCACAAAATCAATCTCATAAATGTAGCTGAGCCCTTTTGGTGGGCGCGTGTTAGTCAGGTAACAATTGTAACCCAAAACTATAAATATCCGCGACTTTTAAATAATACTATTTTAACTAATCATTGCGCGTGTTATCCTTTAATAGTAATGTTGCACATCAGATATGGAAAAAGTGGTTAGCATCAATTACGCGCGAATATATTCCTCCTGTCACTTGAAATAATAAGCCCAATTCCTAATATAGGTAAAGTCTTTTTTTCTACACAGTTTCAATATATATATCTGTGTTAACAGCACTGTGTTGATATCACAAATTATGTTTGCAAATTCAGAATAAAAAAACGATATTGAGCCTTAAGCATTAGCGACAATTGAACAATTTGGTTGGTGACCCATTCGGTGACCTTTAATAACATAAAATTATAAATAGCTGGCTCAGAGGACACAACAACCATCTGTTTGTTCCCTCCCTCTCCGCCAAGTTTGATATCAAGATAATACAAAAGCCTGCAAATCAAATATTTGCAGGCTTTTGTATTTGACTCAAAGTGTCAAAAAAGCCACCAAAACGCATAAAAGAAGTGCGTGATTAGGTGAGTTTTTTTGAGAATTACAGGACTCACCGAATTTAACTTATTCCTTTGATTACCAAGGTGTTCAATAAATGAACATCTTGATTATGGTTAGCTGCAAGCTTAGTTTTGTTTCACTTTTAATGTTTATTAACATGAAAACTAATTTCAGCTTGCTCTTCTATTTGAAGAAGCCCAAAAACTATGTGGATGGCCCGGTGCCGATCTACATCCGGATTACCGTGAACGGGAAACGTTCTGAAACAACCGCGGGGCGAAATATCGAACCCGCGCAATGGAATAGTAAGGCCGGGCGGGTAAAAGGGACAAAGGAATCATCCCGGACGCTTAACAACCTCCTCGGCCAGCTTCAATCAATGGCAATTGCCGCCCACCAGCAGCTCACCGAACAGAATGTTATCATTACGGCCGAACGGTTAAAGAACAAGTTGACCGGAAAAGCCGAAGTAAGCCGTATGCTCTTAACTCAATTCAGGGAACATAACCGCCAGGTGGAAGCACTGGTAGGTGCTGATTACGCTCCGGGTACGCTTGAACGTTATAAAACATCGCTGAAGCATACTGAAGAATTTATTAAATGGAAATATGGCCGTAATGATATTGACATACGGGAGGTTGACCACAGCTTTGTTACTGGTTATGATTTCTACCTTCGTTCGGTCAGGAAATGCGCTAATAATACGGCTATTAAATACCTTAAGAATTTCAAGAAGATTATACGGATATGCATGGCAAGCGGCTGGCTTTCCGTTGACCCTTTCGCCAATTACAAGGCGAAGATCAAAGTAGTTGACCGGGCATTCCTCACCCAGGAACAGATTCAATTAATTGCAGATAAAGAACTTGCGATAAGCCGCCTAAAGCAGATCAGGGACATTTTTCTTTTCAGCTGCTTTACAGGGTTGGCTTATGCCGATGTCTACAAACTGGTGCCTTCTGAAGTCGTAACCCGGCCTGATGGAGAGCAATGGCTCAACACCAAAAGGCAAAAGACAGCTGTCCCCACCCGGATACCCTCCTGCCCTCTGCTATTGCTATTGCTATTTTAAAACGCTACCAAGGGAACCCTGTTTGTGAAAGCCGCGGTAAAGTGCTACCCGTATGTACCAATGAAAAGCTAAATGCTTACCTAAAAGAGATAGGCACTTTGTGCGGGATAACGAAGCAATTGACCTTTCATATTGCCAGGCATACCTTTGCTACGACGGTTACGTTGGCCAACGGCGTACCGATCGAAAGCGTAAGCAAGATGCTTGGGCATACTAATATCAAAACGACCCGGCACTATGCAAAGATACTCGACCTCAAAGTCGGGCGGGATGGCTTTATTGAGGGAAAGGTACCCTCAATAATAAAAATGCCAGGCGGCTCTACCCTATTTAGTGCACACAACTGTCCATTGCAATGCGTAAACAGCCAAAAGCAGCAAGCAGCAAAATTGTCAAGGCCAGGCATCCCGCTGCATAGCGGGGTGCCTGCTTGTGTAGCCTTGACGGTTTTGCTGCGGTGCTATCTTTGTAGCAGCAGTGCGATGGATATTTTTTTTCCGGCTGTTGTGAGTCCAGCGAACATCAGCCTTCTGCGACGAGGCGCGCAGCAGAATGGAACCCGGCGCGGCATTGCGTGGTGTAATGAAGCTGGGTGCCACAGGCGAAGGCTCATTTTTTCAGCAGGCCAGATTTGCAAAGGCTGTTTATTACTTCAGCTGATGTGCTTTACAACTCCGAAGTTGTTTATTACTTTTACGATTATTGGTACATTTGACTTATGGCAGAGACCTTACATATCGGGAGAAAGATCAGCAAAATACGCTAACTACGCGGCATAAAGCAGGAAGCATTGGCTACAGAATGGGGTATCAGCCAGCATGCGATCTCTAAAATTGAGCAAAGCGCTGAAGTGGAAGATTCGGCACTTGAAAAGATCGCAGCAGTATTAGGTGTGTCTCCTGAGGCGATCAAAGCTTTTACAGAAGAAGCCATTTTCAATATAATTTCGAATACATTCCACAATACAAGCAGCGATAGTTCAACCTTGATCGCAAGTTCAATGAACTACCAGCCTACTTTTAACACCATCGAGAAAATCGTAGACCTTTACGAACGTTTACTGGCAAGTGAAAGGGAAAAAAACGAAATCCTAAAAAACGGTAAATAATTCTTTCAAGCCCCATTTGGGGCTTTTTTTCCTTCGGTATTCTGTTTAATCCTGATTTTACTTGTCGTCGTAAACCTATAGCCGGATAAGACCAAAGGTGAGAATTACTACAACAGCTTCCTTTGCAGGTCGCTCCCCCAGCAGTAGCTGATGCTTACCTCGTGGGTGGCGTTATTGAAGCCCCCAAATTGGCAGATAACGTATTGAACTGTTAACTGTAGCCAACCTTGAAACTGTTGGCGTTTACCGATATAATGCCCGCAACCTGCTTGTTGGTGTGGTAGTTTACCCCGGCCCAGCTGCTCCTTGAAGTAGAAAGTACCCGAGATATCGGCCACTACCGGCGAACTCTGCAGGTACGATACCAATGCCGCAGGCTAAAGTTGCACGTCTTCGTTCAGCCTGGCCAGGAAGCCCCCGCTGAAGTAGTAATGGCTATGCAGGTAGTTTGCCTGCTGCACCGATGTATTACCAAGGTTGCGGAAGCTCAGCTCCGGCACCGATAGGGCCACGTAGTAGTTATCCCCGTAGAGCATCGCCCCGAAACCGATGTCGGGCTCCGTCTCCCTAACATCCTTTCTGTAGAATGGGCCGCAGGCATCCAGCGTGGAGTAATTGGCCACGTAGCTGCGGATGCTGATGCTTGACTACTGTTTTACGTTTTCAACTTGCTGATCGATCACCTGGTTGCTGCCTACCTGATTACCTGAATTGGGAAATCATTACCATATCCGTAACTGGCCGGATACTGCGGTGCGCCGTTGTATTTCTTCATCAGACCGGGCAACTGTATTTGCAGGAAGTTTTTCAGCCCGTTCACGGTTATCATTTTATTGCTGGCAGCTTCGCCCTGCATGGCTTTCAGTAATACATAGGTGAACGCCCCATGGCCAAGCTGCCCAAACTCCTGTGCAAACTGCTGGCTGCCGCTGGCGGCTATCCAATGGGTACCCGTGCTACGGGCTACTACCGCAAGGTTTTTTTGCTGATTAGCGTCATTGGACATCAACTGCTGAAAGGCTCCCGCACTTTGGCATGCATCCAGTATGAACACTTGTTTTTGTGCAGGGATATCGATAGCGTAACGCTGCAGCATGCTGGATGGGATACCATTTTTGGCAAGCGCTTCATCAACATTTTGCAAGTCGGTAACATCCGTCGGCACCAAATAAAACTCTTTATTCTTATCACTGATAACGCCATGCCCGGCGTAATAAAATACAAATACATCCTGCGGTTTGGCGTTCCTTTTTACTTCGGCAAAGGCGGCGGTAATGCCATTTTTGTCAGCCTGCGCATCGGTAACAAAATAGGTCTTCAGGTTTGTGGCGATGGTTTTTGCGTCTTTTTCAGCTTCATTCTTAAATGCAGTAGCATCGGCTAAGGCATAATTGAGGCTCATTTTAGGGTTTTTATAGGCGTTGATGCCGACCACGATGAGGTGGATGGTGGCGTTTTTGTCTACCTGCGCTATAAAACCGTTGCCGCCGGTATTGGAAGGTGTTGGTACATCGGATTGCCCGGCACCTTTATAGTTAACCATGATTTCATCAGGCTCGCTTTCGGTACGCTGGCTGTTGAGTGCTACCGCGCGGATATTGTTCACGCCCGGCAGCAGGTTGATAATGTACTTTTTAGTATCGGTTCCGGTATTATTATCCGTTACAAATAAGCCGCGCGTAGCCAGGTTCACTATTTTTCCATTATGGAAGAGGCGAATCTCCTCTATCCTATCATTCTCAGCGGTGGCATTAACGGTTATTTCTGCCACGCCTGTGGCGTTGTTATAGGTTTGCACTTTATCTTCTACCACGTTCAGGTTGCGGGCAATTTCGGAATAACTGATACGTGCTACAGGTAAGGCGTTAAATTTGATATCTATCTGCTGAAATGTTTCCCCGGCATAAAGGCGCTCGTACAGGTGCGGCGTGTAGGCCTTTTCGTAAATTTTATCCAGCGGGATCACATTTCGCCGACTCAGGTAATAAAGCCTTTTCATCCCTCCTTCGGTACCATCAAAGTGGCCGGTGGGCGCTATAAATACCCAGTCCTCGCTGCCTTTAAACTGGTAAAAGGTACCGTAAAGCTTTTTAGAAGGTATATCAAAAGCTTGTACTGCACCATCAATATTGTTAGTTATCAATGTTTTGTGGTCATCTAAAAAACTAACATTTCTAACCTGCGTAGACGTTTGCGCTGAGAACACCCGCCTGCCTGAAGGGTCGAAGCCCATTATATAGCCCCGGTTGTCCACTCCTACCAATAAAGAAAGATCCTTGTTAACAAACCAACTTTCATTACCGACTATTTGCTGCGAAGTAGATAGTAAGGCTTTAGTGGCTACATCATATATTTTAATGTAGGAGTCTATAAGTACCATCAGCCGCTTTTTATCTGCTGAGAGGGCCAGGTACTGCAATTTAGGGTCATCAAAGCCCCCTTTATATGGCAGGCTCGTAATTACCTGCCCTGTTTGCAGGTTCCAGGCCGTAAGGCGGTCACCTTTATCGTCCCATTCGCGTGCAATCATTGCTTTTTGGTCCTCGGTTATAAAGGCTTTATCGGTGATTTTATAGGTAAGCACGTTGGTTTTTAGTCCGGTCTTCAGGTTCATTTTTCGGAAGTATCGCTTCTCCTTCACCTTGTCTTCTGCCTGGTAGTAGATCCAGTTACCATCTTTACTAAAAAACATGGGTACGTTATCGCCTATCACATCCCAATTGCTATCCATCTTTGGCAGTAATTTGCCGGTTGCTATGTTTTTGAGGAATGCCCCTTCCCCATACTCGGTATAGGCAACGGTATCTCCGCCATCGGTGCGCAGGTGCCAGTCTTTAGGGTACGGTTTCAATTTTTTCACCTTCAGCGGCATCATACGGCGGGTATCCAGCGTGAGTAAATTGCTATTTGCGAAGTATTGCAGGTTGAAGTGTTTCTTCCGGTCGGCAATATCTACATCGTTATAAGTCTTTATTGGCAGCCGCAAGTCAGCAAGTCGGCTCTCGTAAGTTGGCGTAAGGGAATGCGTAGACAGGTCGAACGTAAATAGCGTGGTACTTATAGGTGAGTCGCCTACTAAAACGCTGTTCTCTTTCTCCGAAAAAAAGTAAATCTCGTGATGCTTTGGTACCGGGATAGTTTTTTTCAACACCCAACCTTCAATATCGTAAACCTTTAAAAATGCCGGCGATTCCCAGCTTTCCGAAAGGGTTATTATCTGATTGCCTTCTTCGGATACACAAAAAGAAAACTCGTGGGTTTTTTCAAGGTCGTGGCTGGTAAGCAATTTACCCGTATCTACATCATAAACATCGTAAATTGGGGTGCCGCCTCCGCTAAATACTACAACACGCCCGGTGCGTTGAATGTAATAGACTTCATAAGGAGTGTGCGCAAACTTAAAACTGCTTAGTAATACTTTTTTTTGCAAATCCCATAGTTTAAACACGTCCGAACTATAAGCCATCATTTGCGTACCGCCGTTTAGGAGCCGTGTTACAGCAAGCCCTAATTTTGCTTCGGGGTCAGGTATATACAACTCGGTTTGAAAGGTTTCCAGGTCGGTTTTTACCAAGCCCTTTGTATCGTAGCTGTATGCCTCGTTAGTCCCTTTTTTAACTTTGCCATACGGAAACTCCAGGTCCTCCCCGGTAACGGTGGAAAAACCAAAACGCGCCTTTGAATTATCTATTAATGTTTCGCCATCTTCTGTTAGCGAAACTGGGTAAAGCCGTTCCCGTCCCTCGAATGTAGTTTTGTTTTGGAAAGTGCGTAACTGGATGTGGCGTTTACGGTCCCACATAATTATTTTGCCGCCGCCAACGGTATAAATGTATTTACCTTGTTTATCGGCAATTACATAGCTTACCCGGCCGCCGGTTGGGGCAACAAGGTTTCCTGTTTGGGCAAATGTGGATGTGGCAATAAACAGCGTTAGTATTTGTAGTAGCTTTTTCATTAATTCCTCCTATTATTTCATTAGTTCTACCGGGAAATCATTCCCATTTCCGTAACTTGAGGGGTATTGCGGTGCGCCGTTATATTTCTTCATCAGGCTGGGCACCTGCACCTGCAAAAAGTTCTTCAGCCCGTTTATCGTTATCATTTTGTTACTGGCAGCTTCGCCCTGCATGGCTTTTAATAGCACATAGGTAAAGCCACCGTGGCCCAATTGTGCAAACTCCTGTGCAAACTGCTGGCTTCCGCTGGCGGCTATCCAATGCGTACCCGTACTGCGCGCCACTACGGCCAGGCTCTTTTGCTGATTGGCATCGTTAGTCATCAACTGTGCAAATGCACCGGCACTTTGGCAGGCATCCAAGATAAATACTTGCTTTTGGGCAGGTATATCAATGGCATATTGTTGTAGCATTTTAGATGGTATGCCGTTTTGAGCTAAGGCTTCATCCACGTTTTTCAGATCAGTTACATCATTTGGAACTAAATAAAACTCTTTGTTCTTCTCGCTGATAACGCCGTGGCCAGCGTAGTAAAACACAAATACATCCTGCTGTTTGGCGTTCTTTTGCACTTCGGCAAAGGCGGCTACAATGCCGTTCTTATCGGCTTTCCCATCAGTAACAAAATACGTTTTAAGGTTGCTAATGATGGTTTTTGCATCCTTTTCCGCCTCATCCTTAAAGGCTGTTGCATCTGCCAGGGCATAGTTTAAACTCATCTTCGGGTTTTTATAGGCGTTTATGCCGACTACGATGAGGTGCATGGTAGCGTTTCTATCCACCTGGTCGATGGTGCCGTTTGTGCCTTTATTTGGTGTTGGCGATATGTTTGCCTGCCCCCCACTGTTGTAGTTTACGGTTATCTCGTCAGGCTCGCTTTCGGTACGCTGGCTGTTTAGTGCCACTGCTCGGATGTTATTTACTCCGGGTAAAAGGTTGAGGGTGTACTTTTTAGCATCGGTACCGGTATTGTTATCCGTCACAAATAAACCACGTGTAGCCAAGTTCAAAATTTTGCCATTGTGGAAAAGGCGAATCTCATCCACCTTATCATTCTCGGCACTGGCGTTTACGGTTATCTCTGCTACGCCAGTGGTGTTTACATATGCCGGAGTTTTATCTTCCACTACATTGAGGTTGCGCGTGGCTTGAGCGTAGGTAATGCGTGCTTTTGGCTGAGGGTTAATGATGATATCTATCGGCTCGAAGACTTCGGCGTTTACCAAACGCTGGTACAGGTTTGGTGTGTAAAACTTCTCGTACACCACATCCAGCGAAACCTTTACCCGGTTACGGAGGTAATACATACGTTTCATGCCGCCTTCGGTGCCGTCAAAACGGCCGTAGGGCTCAATAAAAACGTAATCGTTACCATCGTTGAACAGGTACAGCGTGCCCAGTAGTTTGCCGGTTTGGGTATGCCATACTTTTATGGTTTGGTCTTCGGCAACGGTGTACATCAGTGAAACATCCTGCGAGAAAAAGATACGGCGGACAAATTCCGAATGCCCGATAGCTTCATATATCTGCGGGCCATCGGTGGTATTGGCTACTATCCCCCCGCCTATACCACCCGTAACGAATATGGAAAAATCGGGCGTTGTGGCAATGGTTTGGTCGGCAAGAGAAACCTTAAATTTTTTAACGAGTACACCGCTTGCTATATCGTAAAGCTCGGGGGTACCGTTCCGGGCAAATAGCACTTGTTTTTTATCGGCCGATACGGAAATGTAACTGGAATAATCTTCCCCCAGATTTTTATCAAACAGCAGTTTGCCGGTGGCCACGCTCCAAACTTTGGCATGGGTGTATTGGTAACCCATATCTATAGCAGCCAGCATGCTTTTATCCGGCGTAAGTTTGGGGTGTTTGGAGCCAATAAAACTGATAAGCGGTACGGTAATACCGGTCTTGGTGTTCATCCGGTAAATGGTGCAGCGCTGCTTTGGAATGCTGAAAAGGGTGTAATAAAGTTCGGTGCCGGCATCATTGAAGAAGAAGTTCTCCCGCTCGTTAGTAGATGCCTCGTCCAACAGTTTTTTTAATGGTAAGAGCGGCTTGCCTGTTTTAACATTTTTCAGCACCAGGGTTTTAGAATCGCTAAACACCGCTATGGTATCGCCGGTACTGCTAAAGGCCATAATACTCATATTGGGTATAGGCTTATGCCGGAATGGCTTTAGCTTTACCATATCGATACTTTTATAAACCGAATCGTCTGTTACTAAGTTGAGCGCTTTCGTGGCGTAGTTATACTGTAGTGAACTGAAGATATCGCCACCTAAATCGGCAACCTGGCGTTTAAAGGTTGCGGTTTTGGCACCGGTATTTGTGTTTACGATATTAATATCAACACCATCCCCCACAAAAAGCCGCCCGCTACCGCCATTGTAATAGCCCGACGACATTGACTTCAAATTGAGTATTTTTTTTACCGGCAGCCAAGTTTCGCCGTTGTAAACCGTGTAGGCGCTGCTAATCATATCGCCGTCGTAATAAATAAACTCCTTATTGTCTGCCGACGGAATAATCATAGGGCGGCCCTCGGGATGCGGTAAAGTTTTGAGTACCTTACCCGTGTAAATATCCCTGATAATTGTAGGCTTCTCCGACAGGTAATTAGCCATGGCATGCAGGTTTGGCAGGTAAACCATGGTGTTAGCGTACTCAGCCTTATACTCAAAATCAATTTTCTTTTCAAGCAGGTTATAAATACGCCAAACACTGTCATCGTAAACCAACAAACGGCCATCCTCCATTACAAGGGCGTTTATTTCGTACCCTAAACCGGGGGTTTTAAATACTTCATCGCCCTTGCCGGTATTTACATCGGCAACAACGAGCTTACTGCCAATAATGTATATTTTGCTGTCATCGGCCGAGAAGGCAAAGGTTGTACCGCCACCTTCCATTTTAAACAGGAACTTGCCGGTAACCGTTGAAAAACAACTGCCCTCCAGTATAAGCTTTTTACCATCATTGCTCAGTATCATTTGCTTCCCGCCAACGCCGAAAGCATAAAGCTGGTCGTGGGTTTTTACATCCCACATAATTACTTTATTTGATTCCTGGGTGTAAAGGTATTTACCCTGCTTATCCACTACGATGTTGGTAACGGATTTTGCGTGCCCGCTGGGGATAATTATATTGCCAGTTTGGGCCAAGGCACTATGTACAATAACTACAAAAAATAGCACGAACAGCTTTTTCATATTTATCAATTATTGCGTTACCTGTACCGGAAAATCGCTGCCGTAACCGTAGGTAGCGGGGTATTGCGGCGCGCCGTTATATTTTTTCATTAAATCGGGAACCTGCACCTGTAAAAAGCTTTTCAGTCCGTTTACCGTTATCATTTTATTAGCGGCCGCCTCCCCTTTCATGGCTTTTAGTAGTACGTAAGTAAACGCACCGTGCCCCAACTGGGCAAACTCCTGTGCAAATTGCTGGCTGCCACTTGCGGCTATCCAATGCGTACCTGTACTGCGGGCAACTACAGCCAGGCTTTTTTGCTGATTGGCGTCGTTCGTCATTAATTGGGCAAATGCACCGGCGCTTTGGCAAGCATCCAATATAAATACCTGTTTTTGGGCGGCGATGTCGATAGCATATTGCTGCAGCATTTTTGATGGGATGCCGTTTTGGGCGAGGGCTTCGTCTACATTCTTCAAGTCCGTTACATCATTCGGCACTAAATAAAACTCCTTGTGTTTTTCACTGATTACACCGTGACCAGCGTAGTAGAATACAAACACGTCCTGCGGTTTGGCGCTCTTCTGCACGTCGGTGAAGGCGGCGACGATACCATTTTTGTCGGCTTTTTCATCGGTAACAAAATAGGTTTTCACGTTTGTGATGATGGTGTGGGCATCCTTCTCAGCTTCATCCTTAAATGCGGTAGCATCTGCCAACGCATAGTTCAAACTCATCTTTGGGTTTTTATACGCGTTGATGCCGACAACTACCAAATGCATGGTTGCGCTTTTATCAACCTGGACTATGATGCCATTGGCGCCATTGTTTGCAGGTACCGGGATATTGGGCTGCCCGGCAGCTTTATAGTTTACAATTACCTCATCCGGCTGGCTTTCTGTACGCTGGCTGTTGAGCGCTACTGCGCGGATGTTGTTTACGCCGGGCAGAAGGTTGAGGGTGTACTTCTTGGTGTCCGTCCCGGTACTGTTATCTGTCACAAATAAACCGCGTGTTGCCAGATTTACAATTTTGCCATTATGGAAGAGGCGTATCTCGTCCACCTTATCATTCTCTGCACTGGCGTTTACAGTAATTTCCGCCACGCCGGTGGTGTTATTGTAGGCCTGCACTTTATCCTCTACCACGTTCAGGTTACGGGCTACTTCCGCATAGCTGATGCGCACTTTAGGTATGGGGTTGATATCGCCTGTTGGCAGCAGCGGGAAAACTTCGCCGTTGAGCATCCGGTTGAACATGTTTGGCGTATAGTACTTTTCATAAACCAGGTCGAGCGGAATAACGGTGCGATTTTTTAAGTAATACAGCTTTTTGATACCCCCCGGTGAACCGTCGAAACGGCCAAACTCATCTACAAAAACATAATCGTTGCTGTCTTTAAACATAAATACCGTGCCCAGCAGTTTGCCGGTTTCTGCCCACCAAATTTTCATGGTATCATCGTCAGATATCGTATACATGATTTTATCGTTGGCAGAAAAATAGATACCTGTAATGCCATTGTCATGTGCGTGAATGGTATAATTAGCTTTACCTGTTTGGGTATTATACATATTCACATCGCCCTTTTCCGTACTTACGGCAAGCACGCTAACATCATGGTTCATTTTGCGGGACGATCGGCCGGTACTGCCAATACCCCACGATGGTATGAAATTTTTTAGCGTAGCCGTCAGCTTGCCATCGGGCAGGCTGTAGGTGTTCAACAATTCATCTTCCTCTATAACCACCTGTAGCGTTTTCTTATCCTCAGATATTGCTAGCATATTTACAGGTTTTTTACCGACGGCAATTTTTGCTATTACCTTATTCCCGGTCAGTTCGCGCACTTCTGCATTAAAAGTGACGCCCGTTTTTGCCGTGGATAGCAATATCGAATTATCGTCGCTCAGCCATGGCTTGTCTTCCAGTTTCACCAGCAATTGATTAGCACGGGTAGCGAAGTTCATTTTATATAAGCCTCTGCCGCCATCGTCCCGGCCGGGTACGCCGGAATAATATAAAGCCTTATCATCGGCTCCAAAAAAAACGATATCATCCAAACTTGATATTTTTTTGATACCCAAATTAGGATACAAGGGTTTGTTAGTAGCCGTTGACAAGACAGTACTATGTTCGGAATCCAAATTGAGGTAGGATTTACCATTATTGCTGATAGCCCAGTAAGAGATAAAATCGTCTTTGGTTGGCAGGTAAAACTCGGGGCGCAAGGTTTCCAGGTTAAAACCCCGCAAACTATATTTATCAGATATGATATCGAGCCTCCCTGTAACCGAATTAAACTGGTGTTTGCCCAAAGCATCCACCTGCTTAGCGAAACCTTTTATTGGTGCGCCATCAGCCAGGTTTATGCAAGCCATATCTTTATAAGCAGCAAAATATCCAAGCATTTTATCGCCCAATAAAAAGCCCTGGCTAATATTAAACTCGGTTTGAGAACCCGAAACTGTGAAGGTACTCTTCAGCAGGAAATCATTGGTGTTATATAACTCATACTTGATGCCCCAATGGTGCTCTTTATTGTACTGTTTGCTAATAAGCAACTGTGTACCGTTTATGGAAGGGATAATAACCATATCGCTCCAACGGGTGGGGTTTACCAATCGCTTTACCACAACGCCATCACTCTCCCGCTGGAACACTACACTGCAGGACTGCGGCGAAAGTTCAATAACGCTTACAAACATGCGGCTTTGCGGCAGGTACCAAACGCGCTCTGCTTTGGATACGAGGTTCGTTTTTGATTTCAACACCCCAGTACCAGCATCCCTTACGTACCAGGAATCGCCATTGAACAGCAGTAGGTCTTGCCCGTTGTTTACAACATAAAGCTTACTCGCCGGTTCTATACCTACAAACCCGCTCAAGTAGTCGTGCTTACCGTTGGTAGAATCGTACCAGGCAACGCCTTTACTGTTAGGTATTAAAATACGGCTATCATCCGCGGTAAAATTCATGGTAACTTCCCAGTTATCAATGTACTCCTGTTCCCATAGTTTTTTCCCGGTTAAAGTAGAGTAGCAAAGCAACTTGGTACCGGTGAGGTAAGCAATTTTATCGCCCCTGTGGCTAATACCCATGCCCCACATATGGGTTTCGCTCACCGGGAAACTGTACAACTGATAGCCCGTTGCAGCTTCCCACATCACCACCTTCTCTTTATCGGCTGCATAAAAGTAACGGCGCTGGTCGTCCATTACCATGCTTAATATTCCGGTTGAATGTCCATTGGGAACGATTATACGCTCTTGCTGAGCCAATACTTGCCGGGAAAACACAACACAAAATATTAGAAGCAGTTTTTTCATAACCATTAACGTTATTGCATTACCTGTACCGGGAAATCGCTGCCGTAACCATAGGTCGCCGGGTATTGCGGGGCACCGTTATATTTCTTCATCAGGCTGGGTAACTGCACCTGCAAAAAGCTTTTTAGCCCGTTCACGGTTATCATTTTGTTATAAGCGGCGGCGCCTTTCATGGCCTTGAGCAATACATAAGTAAATGCGCCATGCCCCAATTGCGCAAACTCCTGAGCAAACTGCTGGCTCCCACTGGCAGCTATCCAATGCGTACCTGTGCTGCGGGCAACAACGGCCAGGCTTTTTTGCTGGTTGGCATCATTACTCATGAGTTGCTGGAAGGCCCCGGCGCTTTGGCAGGCATCCAATATAAATAGCTGTTTTTGGGCAGAAATATCTATAGCATATTGCTGCAGCATTTTTGAGGGGATACCATTTTGGGCGAGCGCTTCATCTACATTCTTCAAGTCCGTTACATCGGTAGGCACTAGATAAAACTCCTTGTTTTTATCGCTTATAACGCCATGCCCCGCATAATAAAAAACAAACAGGTCCTGCGGTTTAGCGTTCTTTTGCACTTCGGTAAAGGCTGCTATGATACCGCTTTTATCAGCCTTGTCATCGGTAACAAAGTACGTTTTCACATTGGTGATAAGCGTATGGGCATCCTTCTCAGCCTCTTCCTTAAATGCGGTTGCATCGGCGAGTGCATAGTTTAAACTCATTTTGGGGTTTTTGTAGGCGTTTATTCCAACAACTACCAAATGCATTGTAGCATTTTTATCTACTAGCGCAATTACACCTTTATTCCCATTATTTCCAGGCACAGGTGCATTAGGCTGGCCTGCTACCTTATACGTAACTGTTATTTCGTCCGGCTCACTCTCCGTGCGCTGGCTGTTTAGTGCAACTGCGCGAATATTGTTAACCCCGGGCAGTAAGTTCACAGTGTACTTTTTTATATCTGTACCGGTGGTATTATCGGAAACAAAAAGCCCCCGCGTGGCCAGGTTCACTATTTTTCCGTTGTGGAACAGGCGTATCTCATCTACCTTATCATTCTCGGCGCTAGCATTTACGGTAATCTCGGCAGCGCCAGTGGCGTTGTTATAGGCTTGTACCTTATCTTCAACCACATTCAGGTTGCGGGCAACTTCAGCGTAACTAATGCGGGCTTTTGGCTGCGGGTTAATGATGATATCTATCGGGTCAAAAATTTCGCCATTAACCAATCGCTGATAAAGGTTCGGAGTGTAAAATTTCTCGTAAACCACATCAAGCGATACTTTTATACGGTTACGGTAATAGTACATCCTTTTAATACCACCCTCTGTACCATCGAAACGGCCGTACTGGTCTATGAAAACAAAATCGTTGCCATCATTAAACAGGTATGTTGTGCCCAGCAGCCTTCCGGATACAGGCTCCCAAACTTTTATGGTTTCGTCGGTAGATACCGTATACATAATTTTACCATTCGGCGAAAACAATGCAGCACGAATAGAGCCCGAATGCGCAGGTTTAGTGTAGATAGGTTTAGCGGTTGAGGCGTTTAAAGCAGCTAAACGGCCGTCCTGTTGAAAGACAAAAACGGTAGATAAATCCGGCGAACAGGCGTAACTAACAAAGTCGTCCGCGGTAAAGTATTCGGTAGTTTTAGAGAGTATCTTTCCCGTCTCCAGGTCATAAACCTCGATAGAGCGGTCGCGGATAAGCAGTACCTTTTTCTTGTCCTGCGATATGTGGATATAATCGGCATGCTTGTCGCCGTAATCCTGTTCAAACAACTCCTTGCCGGTTTTTAAATCGTACACTTTTGCAGCATTATGCTGGTATTTAAATTCGGTGTACGCTACAAGGCTTTTATCCGGGTGAAGCGATCCCGGGCCGGTGATTGGGTAACTCAATACATCCTGCGTTACGCCGGTTTTTATATCAAGCCGGTGCAAAGTAGTTAACTGGCGCTTTATATTAAATGTAGAGTAATACACATGGCTGGCATCGTTATCAAAAAACATCTGGTCTCCCGCGTGGCTGGCCACTTCATCGGCGAGTTTAAAAGGGGTCATCACTACCGTACCTGTAGCTATATTTTTTATATAAGCCGTTTTGTTATCAAACACTGCAACAGTATCGCCGGTTGGGCTAAAGGCGACATTGGCCGATTTAAAAGGCATCACTTTATGCCTGAAAGGCTTTAACTTAACCAGGTCGATGCTTTTATAAACGTTATCATCGGTCATTATATTAAGTAAACCTGTACCGTGGTTATACTCCATCGAGCTAAATAATGCAATGCCAAAATCAGCAACCTGCCTGCGAAAAAGGTCCCCTTTTTTGCCCGTTTTTGTACTTAACATATACACATCGTTAAAGGTAGATGCGTACATGGTATGGGAAGCGCCTAAATAATGCCCGTTGGTTACGTAGTCGCGCAAGGTCAATTTATTTACCGGCAAAAAAGTGGCACCATTGTACACCGTGTAAAGATTACCATCAAACTTACCATCGTTCATAAAAAAGTTCTTATTATCTTCTGATGGTATTAAAACGTACTCGATACGCTGGGCGGGGAGTTTACCTAATAACTTGCCGTTGTTAATTACCCGGAACTCCACCTTATCGCCTACCCAGGTTGCGAAGCAATTTAGGTTGCGCATGTAATTGCTTCTGAAGGCTTGCCCGGCAGTGCTATACTTAAATTCAAGGGCTTTTTTATTGATATTCCAAAGCTCCCAGCTACCATCTTTATAGGCAACTATATGGCTGGCATCAATCACTTCTAAATGCGACTCAAAACCAAAAGATTTTTCAGCTATCTCCTTCGATTCTTCTTGAGTAGCAATATCAATTGCAACGAGACCCTCATAGCAGGTAAATAATTTTTTGTCATCGGTAGAAAACTTTACCGATTTACCGTAATAACCTTTGCTCACTGCAAAAAGCTTCTTGCCGGTTACTGTGGAGAAACACTCGATAATAGGCATATGCGACACCGCTAACATGGTACCGTCATTACTGATATCAGCATCTGCAAGTTTATCTCCGCTTGTAGTAAAGGTGTATAATTGCAGATGCGTTTTGGCATCCCACATAATTACTTTAGACTGCTCTACTGTGTACAGGTACTTGTGCTGTTTATCCAGCAAAACCTTATCCACCGTAGAGGAGTGCCCGTTGGGGACAACAATGTTACCAATTTGCGCGTATGCCGCAGCGCTACACCAAGGTACAATTAAACACAACCAAAAGCTTTTTTTCATGATGCTGTTATTGGTGTTTTATTTCTACCATCAAAGGCACTACGCTACCTGTTGTTGGTTTTTTGTCATCATCATCGGTTACGGTAAGGTTGCGGGTTGATAATGGTTTTGTACTAAAACCAACCTTATCTCCGGCATATTGTATCCTACTTTTGTCAATAAGTTTGTTGCCCAACACTGCCTTAATTTTATGGCTCAATCCGCCTATCATACTGTTCATTTTTTCGGCAATAGCAGACGCGTCTAACTTTTGTGCAGAGTAAAGCACCAATAAGTAATCAACTCCCTTTTGGTCATCCAACTGAATAACTTTAGTATCTGACGGGAACGCGATACTGCTGTTGGCCCCCACGTGGGTTGATACCGAATTATCGAAAGGTAAAATGAGGTTTACCTTGCCGGTTAGGTCCGTAGCGAAAGCATACACATAAGCTTCGGCATCGATATTCATTAAAAACCTGAATTTGGTACCGCTACCGTATGTGTTCATCATGGTGTAGGCAACCAGGTCCTCTTTAGCATCTTTAGAATCTTCCTCCACCGTTAAATTACGGGTTGAAATTTTGGTTACCGGCATATCATCTCCTGTATTTAATTTGAATTCCATACTCCCGCTTAGCGCAAAAGTGCCCGCAACTGGTTTAGGTTGCGGCTTTGGTTCCGGAGCCGGTGTTGGTATAGGTTCCGGTGAAGGAACCGGTGCTGGTGTTGGGATGGGTTGGGGCTTTGGTTCAGGAACAGGCTGGGGTTTAGGTTTTTCTGCCGGTGGGGTACTGTTGGGATCCCCAAAAACTTGTAGTGCCAATACACACCAGCGGGTGAAATCGGCATAACGCATCCATACATACCCGCCATCCGCCCAGGCAGTACCCCAGCTATTCATTATCCGAAAGGATCCGCCTGCTTTATTATCATCGTAACCTATTATAGCCATGGCGTGGCCGTTATGTTTCCAGTTCCCTGCCGCTTCATTTGGGTTAGGGTACCAAACGTCCGATTTTATACTGAAAAAAGTTTCAGGGATATTAAAACCACCCGAAACAGGCGATCCCTCCGCAAGGGCTTTTTTTACCGACGCAATGACGTCCTCGTTAGATTTCACGTACTTATCGTCCTTCATCATGCCAGGTGCTGCAAACAACAACGCGGCATCCTGTATTTTATAGTTGGCGGCTTCAGCTTTTGCCCTATCTGTCAATGGAGAATTACAAATGTAGGGTACGGTAGTAAATAGCGCATCGCCCCCTTTTATCATCGTTAAAATGGCTTTAATGGGATCTGTGCCCTGCTGGCAGTCCGCATCGCCCTGGTGTTTAATCTGCTCATACAAATACGTTGGGGAAAAAGCATACTTATTAATAAGGTATTTATCAGTAAGGTTATGCTGTTTTGCATAAAGAATAGTGGCAATAGAATAGCCATTTGCAAAGGCAACGCAAGTACCGTGGTTACCCTGATTCCCCGGTGTAGGGCTATATTTCTCAAGGCTGGAACTTGATGGCAGCCCACGAAAACTGCGGAAGGAGAGGGTGATTTTTTGTGGTGTGGCAGCAATCGTTTCCGAATTGAAATTTGCACCGGTGCTATGTTGTTGAGCCTGCGCGTAACCAATGCTAGTTAACAATGCCAAAACAAAAAAAAGTATAGGATTCTTCATGGTTGTCTTATGTTTATAAATAATATTATTTATAAACATAAGACAATTTGGGGGCATATTATATACCGCATATGTGGTATATAATATGCGTATTTTCCGCAATTAATCTATGCCTTATTAGATTTACACCGAAAATAATAAAAATAGATGAGGTATAGCCGATATGTTTGGATTAGTTGGATATCAAAATTCGTTAGTTGCTACAGTTATTTGCTCATCCAGAAAATGCAAAAGACTTGTCTTAAATACATTACCCAACTTAAGTAACAACCCGATAATATGTTTTCTCCGTTTCTTGACAACTTTAATTCAAAACTATTGCACAATGGTTTCGGATTTATAAACAAATAAAAATTAAATACAAATATCAGGACTCTATATTGAAACAAGCTGTTGTGAGCGCAGCTAACATCAGCAACCCACGTGGAATCCTACCTCTCAGCCATAAAGCTATCATTGTAGATTTGTAACGACGAATCAGCCGATTTCAAATCCCTCTGTTATAGCCCTTTCCTTTCTTCTTTTCCTGCTCTTCAAGTCTTCCGGCACCGGAGCGATGTAAACGTTGCTATCGCCTAATAGGACATCCAGCAAGCCTTTGCTGAAATCCTGCTGTTAAAAATCCCGCATCTTTCTTTACCGGAATTAATAACTCCTGTTCCTGGGTCTTAATGAAGGCTATAATGTTATCCTTTTTTTATTGATCGCATTCTTTAGCAATTCATCATTAAGGTCCCTCGGGTCTTTTTTGCTCTTGTAGAATTAGTCTATCATGTGCAGGAAAAAAGCCAGTTTGTCAGCCCGCTTTTGTTCGCAATAGCCTGCAGTTTTTCGTCTGTCTTTGCGGAGAACCTTATCGTTTTTACATTTTCATCTTTCGTCATTTACTTAAGGCTTATTCAAGGTTTCCTTTAAATAGTTTATTGCGGTATACTCCTGAGTATACTGTTTCCTTTTAATGCAGTTAACAGCGGGGGGAAAGTATACCGCAGGTATACGCAAATCTGCCTTGCCCCGCTGGGCAAGCGGAAGTCGGGTGTACCCGACTTCCGCTTGCTCCCCCCGCTTTCGCGGAGCGACGCAGCGAAGCTGCCCTGTTGCTTAGCTGCTTTGTTATACTGCTATATAGATATGGCGCTACATCGCTGCATGGATACCCAGCTACATGGATAAATCTCATCCCTCTGCCTCCCATCCGGCAGGGCAGTAAACCTGGCTGCCGAGTTTCGGGTGGTACGATGGCTGGTAACGGATATAGCCGTATGCATCCAATTCTTTGATGCATTTGTGGTAAGTAGCAATGGATGCGATTTTGCTGTAACCCATCAACGCCTTCCGCGTTACCGCGAAAGGGCTGGCAAACCCATTGCGCTGCCAGTGGATGAATAAGCCTGTGAACAGGCTGACATGCGTTGCATTCAGCCGTTCGTCTTTGCTCATGCGCCGAAGCAACTTGCCGTAGCCGGCAAGTTCTGTTGTTGTTTTAGTTTTACCCTCTGCTTTCATTTGGTGCCTCCTTCCAGCAGTTTGTTAATGTCCTCCTGTTTATAATAGATCAGGCTGCCGATACGGGTAAAACTTAGCGCCCCATTGATACGCAGGTTTTGCAATGTGCCCGGCGAGATCTTCAGCAGCTTCCTCACCTCGTTGCTCTTGAGCCATTTTTTTGAAGCACCCTGCCCGTCCATTGGCACGAGCTTTTTAATTTCTATTAAAAGCCTGCTTTCTAATTCCTGCAGGTCTTCTTTCGTTATAAGTTCCACATTCATCTTTCCCTCCTTGTCTTAGTTAAAATTTAAACCTGTTCAGTCGCGGTATGAAAAAGCGCTACCTGAACGGTGCGGAGGCAAAAGTGAAGGCAAAAATGGCGGAATGGATGACCTTTAGGGGCGTTTGGTCACGGATGGAGATCGATTTACTTCTTTTCCCTGGGGGCTATGATGAAGAGTTTATCCTCTTCGGCGATGTTGATATACTTCGAGGGCTTGTCACTCTTATTAGCCGGGAAGTAGTTTTTTGCGGTGTCAATGGAAATAGGCTTGTCGCTATGCATAAAGTACTTGGCGATCATTTTATACCATGGGCTTTGCCCTTGCGAGCTTACCAGCTTTGTATTCTCTGATTTTAGGCTTTGCAATTGGTTTATCAGGTCCATAAAAGCGGCAATGTATCCGTTCGTAATAACAACCTTCTCATTGGCATCGAATTCCTTGGCTTGTTTTAACTGCGCCTCCAGTTCGGCGATTCGCTTTTTTAGCTGAGCGATTAATTTATCCTTTTCTCCAATGACTGATTCTAATGGTTCTACTTTATGCCATTGGTCGATGGTTTTAAGGAACTCTAGAAATGATTCAAGCTTCCTGGTTTGTTTAAGCCCGGCTGCATATTTTGCTGAGAAAGGGTCTTGTCGCTTGAAATGCCGGATGCGACTGATTACTATATCATGGACGTGGTCGAAGAATCTTTCTTCGTTTTCGGGATTGGCTTTTAAATAATAATCAAGCTGGCAATCGTAAAATTGGTTGTATTCTATTTCGTCTATCTTGTAAACTTTCAGCAAAAAGAAATTGTCTTCTAACCTCCTATTGCTAAAGAATGCCCGCCCGATATCGTACTGATGAGCAGAAAAATCGAAAGGTTTGCGAAATTTGAAATAGTTAGTTTGTATTGGCATTGCGGGGGTACATTTATTGATAACACTATAAATGGCAACATGGTTTATTACAGTTGTTGGTATAACATATTTGCCTATAAATTTATTACAAGGCGTTTCTTCAGTAGATGCCTTGAGTATTCTCCAGAACTTCCAACAAGTTTATTGTTAGACTTAGAAAGAATAACTCCTTCTTTTTTATATCTATCGCTGCCCGCTTATTTCAAAAATAAACGAACCGCCGTCAACGCCAAATTTTCGGCGACTTTTTCGTCTAAGTTTTGCAACTTGTCAATTAGATTTTGATTACTTACCCCCACGCGTGTTTACAAGTTCCTGCACATTTGGATCAATCTACTTCACCCGATTATTCATCACATAATTAAAGGGCTTACCCCCGGCGTACTTATCCAACATAGAGCCTACGCTTAGCCATAGGTTTTGTTAGGGATTGTAGTAACGGGCACCATGGTAATAACTCCCGGTTTCGTCGTCCTCTTCTTCGGCATTAAACAGGTAGGGGCACTGTAATTACTGGGGTCATGCTCTTAAAATATGTTTCGCCAAAAGGCGTATACTCTAGGTGTTGCTGTACGTCGCCACCCGCATTGGTGGTAAAGGCGGTACTGCCCAAGTGGTCAGAGTGGTAAAAATAGCGGTTGGCTTCTACCTTTACTTTTTCGGTCGATTCCAATAGGGTTCACAATGCTGACTGTATAGTCTGTGATCCCAATTTGACTTTTTCGAACCACCTTCTTGAGAACTTAAGGAGTTTTAGCGTAATTTAGAATATCGTTCCACAAAACAGACGTGGAATCTCAGAAGGCGACTTTTCATGGCTGAAAAGTTATAGTTTCATGTATTTATCTCTTATATTTTTCTTTTATAATGCATCAATTTTTGCTCTTATTCCTTTTCCTGTCCCCAGTCAGTACACGTGCTTCGTCCGGGGGACAGGACGGGTGAAGATAACAGCACTGCCAATAACGCACAAGCTCAGCAGACACACAAAACCAGTCCATAAGCTTGCCAAGGCGGGGAAATGGAAGTAAATCCGCTCCCGAGGGATTGTTCGCCGACAGGATTATTTAACGATATAGATCGGCAGTTGCCCTGGTGCCGCAAGAGAAGGCTTCGGCACAGGAGCACTTCTGCCCTTGATCAATAAATTATCGTAAAAAGGTGTACTAAGCTTTTTTCCACCACCAGCAATCAGTCCTGCCATTCTCTGGGTGTACAAGCTATCTGTCACTTGTAGTACCTGCTTTTCATCAACGAATGCGCTAATAACAGGCCCTTCGAATTGGAGTCTCAGGTTATGCCATTGGCTGTGGCTGATATTTGAAAGTTGTATTTCACCAAGCAC
>NZ_CAMLOV010000066.1 GCF_946481715.1 uncultured Mucilaginibacter sp.
GCTCTTCCGATCTTTTTCAATTGCCTTGGGCTTGTTTTAAATATGCACGCCAATACGCAGTTAAATATACCCGCAACACGGCATTGTTGTACAAAGGCAGTAACGGCAACTTTGTGATACACAAATAAAACCCAACACATGCACACCAAAATTTTTATACCCACCCATTGCGGCTCCTATACTGCTGCTTGTTATACGCAGCATCTATCGCGTTTAATAGGGCCGAAAAATATAAACTACAAAAAAAATAAGCATATTTAAACCACCAATTCCCTAATATTCAAACTAAATCACAATGAGGCGGTGCTTTTTCATATTTATATTACTTGTGCCATATTATTCATGGGCGCAAAAGGGAGTTAGCAATACCCCATCCAAGTACGACGCGCAACTTAAGCTGGCCGATAACTTAAGGAAAACAAACCCGGATAGCGCTTACGCCATTGCGGGCAGCGTTCTCCGTTCGGCCGCGAAAACTAAACAATATGATGTACTTGGCGATGCTACCAATATCATTGGTTTAATAAATGATGCCAAAGACAAGTATAAAGATGCCCTGAAAAACTTTACCGAAGCTTTAAGCTACTATCAGAAAACCAACGATCAAAAACGAGTTGCAAAGGCATATAACAACCTTGGTGGCACCTGGTACAGCCTTGATAATTACGAAAAAGCAACCGAGTACCATAAAAAAGCCTTGTTGATCCGGCAAGAAATTAACGACCCTTTATTATCTGCTACCTATAACAGTATCGGCATTATTTATTACGAACAGGGTAATTACACTCAGGCACTTGATAATTACCTTAAAGCAGTAGCCGTAGCCGAAAAATATAACGACGAAGTTATACAAGCAAAGCTGTCAACAAATATCTGCGTCATCTATTGGGACCAGAAAAATTACACGCTTGCTTTACAATACGCTCAAAAAGCGTTAAGCCTCCACACCAAGGCAAACAATTACGCAAGCATGGCTACTACCTACAATAACATTGCAGGCATAGCACTCGACCAGGACGACTTTAAAACCGCTAAAGCGAATTTTGATAAGGCCATTTTATATGCGGCTAAAGTAAATTACCCAACAGCAATGGCAACCGCATACAGCAACCTTGGCGAAATGGCGTTTAGGCAGGGCGACTACCAAAAGGCAATTGAATATAGTTTGGATGCACTGGCCAAGCGCAGGGAGATCGGCAAAAAGCCAAGCATTGTAAAATCGCTTATTAAATTGGGCGAAGCCTATGCTAAGATAAAAGAATACGATAAAGCAGAAAGCATGTATATAGAAGCCCTCGGCATAAGCAATAAAGGCGGACTGTTAAAAGAAAGGACGCGCATTTATAACGAGCTATCGGACTTATACAAAAACAAAAACGACCTGAATAAGGCTTACTATTATCTGCAAAGGTTTCAACAAGCTAACGACACTTTGTTTAACGATGCCAACTCGAAAACCATAAACGAACTACAAACCAAATACGAAACCGAAAAAAAGCAAAAACAGATAGAAATACTCAACCATCAAAGCGCTATACAGCAACTAAAACTAACGCAAAGTAAGTTACAGGTAGATAATCAGCAGTTGCTGCTGGAGAAAAGCAAGCTCCACATCGCCAATCAAAACCTCGATCTTGATAAAAAACAAGCGCTTTTAACGCAAAAAAAATTAGAGGCCGGGCGCAAACAACAACAGATAATATTGTTGAACAGGCAAAACAAAATACAGGCACTTGCCATACAAAAGCGTAACACTACTATCGGTATAGTCAGCGGCTCGTTGGTGATGGTTTTACTATTGGCCGCCTTATTTTACAACCGCTATAAGTTAAAACAGGAAGCCCGTTTACAGGCCGAGGTTATCCATCAGCAAACTATCGCATCAAAAGGCATCATCGAAGCCGAAGAGCGCGAGCGTAAACGCATAGCTGCCGACCTGCATGACGGTGTGGGCCAAACTTTTTCGGCCGTTAGGCTAAACCTGGCCAGCCTGCTTGGCCGTATCGATATCAGCAAAACCGATGATGCCGCCCTGGCAGATAAAACGATGGCTTTGGTTGATGAAAGCTGCAAAGAAGTACGTACCATAGCCCACCAAATGATGCCAAACATCCTGATTAAGATGGGCCTATCCAGCGCGGTTAAAGACTTTATCAATAAAATAGATGCCGATAAATTAAAAGTAACGCTGCAAACATCGGGGCTTAACGAACGCCTGGACAGCAATACCGAAATTGTGCTGTACCGGGTTTTACAGGAATGCGTAAACAATGTGATAAAACATGCCGAAGCTACACGGCTCGATATTCAGCTCGACCGTGATGAGGGTGGCATCAGTGCTATGGTGGAAGATAACGGTAAAGGATTTGCTACCGGTAACCCCGAAAACTTTGAAGGCATCGGGTTAAAAAACATCATTACCCGGTTAACTTACCTTAAAGGAACGGTTGATTTTTCGTCGGCGCCGGGTAAGGGTACATTGGTGGCTATTTATGTACCTTTAATGCAGGTTTAATATGATACCAACAGCAAAAAAAATATTTATTGTCGACGATCATCAAATGGTGATAGATGGTTTAACCCTGCTCATCAACAGCATCCCGGGTTTTGAAATTGCCGGTGTAAGCAACGACCCCCAAAAGGCGTTCGACCGTTTAAAGGATACTACTGTAGATATTGTATTGACCGATGTAAGCATGCCCGGCATGAGCGGTATTGAGCTTACCCGTTGCATCCGCAAGCAATACCCCGATATTAACGTACTCGCCCTTTCCATGTTTGGCGACAGCATGATAGTGAGCGAAATGATAGATGCCGGCGTATCCGGTTTTATCCTTAAAAACACCGGCAGGCAAGAGTTGGAAGAGGCCCTTAAAATAATAGCTGCAGGCGGCAATTATTTTACTGCCGATATTACCAGGCAACTGGTTAAATCATTTAAAGACAACCAGGAAGGCAACCACCTCACCGACCGCGAGATTGAGATCATCCGCATGATAGAGCGTGAATTTAGTAATAAGCAAATTGCAGCTTTATTATTTATCAGCGAGCGCACCATCGAAACCCACCGTAAAAACATCTTCAGGAAAACAAATACGCAAACGGTAGTGGGCCTGCTAAAATATGCCTACGAGCGTAAGATCATATAATTGGGGGGCAGCGGTTAAACGTTGGGACCCTGCGGGGACGGAATGGCATTAACGAGGTCCTATGGGGAAAAATCTTTCAAAAATCCGCTTCGTACCCGTGGCCTCTTTCTCCCCACCATCTCAACCACTTCGCGGCCGAAAACAGAATGTGTGCCTTGCTTTCTACAGAATTTTCATCAAAATCTGGCGGCAGTCGTTGCTCTTTCAAATAGATGACATTGTTTTTGGCCGCATAGGTGTTGGCTACCGACATAAGTTGTTTTCCAAATATTATTGCCCCAGTTGCAAGCTGCGAGGTATAGGCAGTTTCCATCATTTTTTTCCCTATAATTTGCTCGCAATCTTTCAAAAACTGCGCCCTAAATACGTGAGGTTCGTAATGCGGTGCTATGTATACAGGAATGCCGTCATGTTTAGCGACAAGTTCAACAACGTAGTATCCATACATCTGTCGAATAAATTCTTCTAAGGCTAGCGCTTTATCTTCTCTGAATTCATATTTGTTTTTTGCCCAAGCGCTGGCATTATCGTCAAAGCCAACCCTTGGGGCATTAAGCGTCTCGTAAGCAGGAATTGAAATATCAAAGAAAGATTCTAATAAAGCCTCCCTGGGCTTTGGTTTTTTTCCAAATAAGTGCTTAAAAAACGGAACCTTCTCTTCCTGTTGCAGTGCTAAAAATATTTCCTCATATTCTTTTTCTTTGCCAGGTTTAGGCCTGTTCATTGGTTGCCAATCAAGTCCCATTATTTAATTCTAATTGGTTTATATTTTGTTGCCGAATTTAAACTACGAATATTAGAGTTACAATCCATAGCGAATATATTTTTGTCCCCGCAGGGTCTCTTTGAAAAAGGCCCCTGCGGCGGCTAATCTCGTTATTGGAAATGTTATGCCCCGAAGCGCAGGACATTCCGCAAGATTGGCAAATAGTGAGCACGGCTGGCTATCGGCTTCTACGTTGTCTTCAACGTTTCCGCAGGGTCTCTTATCAGGAGACCCTGCGGGGACTTTACATCGTTTCAAACGCATGCGGATCAACATCTCTTAAAAATTTCCTCTTACTCATTAATTTTTTATTGTAAATAGTAAATATATCGGATAGTGCGACTATGCAAATGTACCAGATCTGATTTTTTTAGTAGTCCAGGGCTTGAGTTGCAGTTGTTAAAACACGATAGTTAGTACTGCGATAGCAGGGCATTCCGCAATGGTTGGCAATAGAAAGCATGCCCGATTTATCGGCTTCTGCGTTGTTCTTTCAACATTTCCGCAGGGCCTCTTATCAGACCCACCGGGAACCTCAGGGATTGTTCATTATCAAATCACCCACTCAAAATATTGTTAAAAGTTTTTCAAGCAAAGCACTTGCTTTGTCGTTAAGAAACGATGAAAGAGAAATTAAAAACAGTCCGAGTGGGACGGAGATTTTTCTGTTGGCAAGTATTTCGCTATCGAGGATAAAATGAATAAGCCGCTCGAAAATTTTAGCTGCTAAATAAACCGCTAACAACGCCATAATAAGCTGCGCAAAAAGAGAAATTATAAAAATGGCGGCGGCACTGCTTTTAATCACTACATCTATGGCATTTGGCATTTTATAGTGAACGGCACTTGGCTTGGAAGTAATGATGAATAACATGAACATCAACAAATGCAATAAAAGCGTACTAATGTGCTGCAACAATTTTCTTTCTTTTAGCAGATAAAACCAAAGGCATAATTTAATATAGACTAAGCAAATGAAACTGCTACCAAAAAATGCAAACCAGGCAAGTACGCTGCTGGGAAAAATAGCTAAAGTGAATAGCAAAGGTCCTACAATTGCCATATAAACTATTTTTTTTCGAAAGAAAATAGTCAGGGAAAACAATACTGCAAGTAAAGCAGGAAGAAAATGAGCGGCAGTTTTATAATTAACAATAAAGTAACTATCATGAAATGGCGTTTCTTTGGAAAACATAACTATCACATTAATGCAAAACACAAAGCCAAAGCTGCCTACCGTCAAAAATGGATTACCATCCGAATTGTAATTGAAAAGCACACCTAAAAATTCTCTTAACCAAATAATGATACTATGGAGGTTTCTTCCCTCCTCTTTGGTATCGTTTAAAAAATGCCAGCAGTTTTTTAGAACCACTTCCATATAAAGCTTTTCATTTTTATATAATATAAAACTCGAAATTGCAAAAAACACCCCTGACGCAAATAATAGCACACGCCAACCCCAATTCTTTATAATTGTTATGTCGATAAAGTTTGGGTGGACCGGTTTTCCTGTCACGCTGCTAATTGACGGAAGGGCGTTCAAAATATCTTCAGCATTTTCGATTGTATCCTTATCTATATTAAGGGTACTAAGCTTCTTAAGGTTAACAAAATCGTTTGGTAGCCGGCTCAGATTAAGATCTGATATATCCAAATCGTTAAGTGAACTTATTTTTGAAACTCTTACCATTTCTGCATGGGCATCTTTAAATGGGTTGTTTGAAATATGAAGGCTAATAAGGCTTTTAGCACGATGCAGTGAGTCGGGCAGCTTTATAAGATTATTGGTATCAAGCTGCAAGTATTCCAACATAGGTAAACTGTCCGCTATTATTCGGGCGTCGATAAGACGATTAGAGTCTAAATCAAGCGCCCGAAGTGCTCTTAAATTGTTAATTACGGGTGGTATATGATTAAATCGGTTCACGCTCAAGTTCAGCTTTTTTAGCTTTTTAAGTGCTGCCATTGAGGCGGACAGGGTATCAAGTTTATTACCGTGAACATCAAGTACAGATAATTCGCTGAGCGCTTTAATTTCGTCTGGCAGGCGTACAAGTCCCATCGAACTAATATCTAGGTGTTTTAGTGTCGGTATATAGAACGCCTGTTCTATTGTGCGGTTCAGGTTGGCATTACCGTTTAAGGAAAGGCTGTCAAGTAGCAGGTTATGGAAAGATTCGGGTAAAAACCTTAGATTATTATTACCAAGATATAAGATTTTCAAATTTCTTAGTTCGGTAATGCCTGTTGGTACGGTGGCGATTCCATTGGAATCAAAATTTAATTCTGTTAATCTTTTTAATTTGAACAAGTTAGAGTTTATTTCAGCTAAATCGTTCAATCCAAAGTTAATAGACATGAGCTTAGTATCCGCGGGAAACGTTATTCGGGAGACATAATCTACATTAAGATTATTCCAGCCTAAACCTAACTCAACAAGTTCGGGCATACCCGAAAGATTTAACGATTCGCCCCGACGGCCAAGGTCATTGGCAGATAAAATGACTGAAGTAAGGTGTCTGCTATTGAGCACGTTTGCGGGCAATTTTGAAAGGCGACAAAACGATACTAACAAATTCTCCAAGTGGTTTTGCCCGGTAAGCTTGCTAAGGATTAACTCCGGGCGACTCATAAAACTTATCGATAACCACGTCAAACGGTCCATTTTCAACGCATTATTGGTCTTCAGCGGACAATAATCAACATCCAACGATACGAGGTGTGGTAGCTCGTCTAAAAATTTTGGCAATTCATGCACTTTTGCATGAGATAAACTAAAATGCTCTAATTGTTGGAGCTTTTTTAGGGAGGGCGAAATTACTTCAACATCACCTGATAAGTAAAGATACTTAAGTGTTTTAATGGTAAATATTCTTTCTGGGATCTCTTTTACCCCTTTTAATGACAAATGGAGTTCCTTAAGGGATTTAAAGCTTGCGATAGCGCGTACAATAGCTTGGTCGTTAGGCCCAATAGTTAACGTAAGCGCCTCAAGCTTATCAAGTTTTGCTATGCTGGTTGGAATTTGCGTTTTTTCTGTATCTATCGTCAGTCGTCCAATTGGCGGGGCGCTGGAAAAATAGTCAGCAAGCAGTGCTTTGTTATTGACTGTTACCGTAAACGACACCTCTTGTTCCAGTAATTTTTCGGGGCTGAGTTTTTTCAAGGAATCCAATTGAGTAATTAGCCCGTTCTCATTCAGTTCATATTCTTCATCTTTGGAGATGTCATTATTGCAGGAAATAACGAGCGCTGTCAGCGAGATAAGCAGACTAACAAATTGCAGGTGCTTAAAAAAAGGGTTCATTATAATGTGATTCAGGATTTGGTTTTTAGCGCCCTTAATTAAGTCATCAACCCGCATATTGAAATCGCTCGGGTACAGTTTTGTACATCAACAGGTTGTTCCCCAGTTCGGCCCTGTGAATTGTACGGCTATTTTAAAGACGCATAGTAACAAAGCTAATAATTTTAACTAAATATTGCACCTTCCCATCTGGCAAAGTTTGCGCTCTACAAAACACAAACAGCAGTATAGTTTTTCCATCGGGATGGATCAAAGTTATCCAAATCCCATTCACTATCGGTTAAGCAACCAATTGAATTCAACTTATCCCAACGCATTTCTAGCCGTGCAAAGCCGCTCAGAACCACCGCTACCTTTACGATGGGGTGCTGAAAAAATTTCAGCAAGACGAGCGGGGGATTTGAACAATATTTCGACTTTATCTGGACATCTGAAATCTGCACATCTACAATCTGCACATCTACCTACCCTACCTCCACCGCCAAATTATCTACCCACTTAGCAAATAACGCTGTCTCCAGCTCCACGGCTTTTTGGGCGTGTACCTGCCAGTCGGGCGAGAAGTGTTGCAGCTGGTTGATCATTTCTTCCAGGTGGCCTTCTTCTTCCATGATGATGGATTTTACGTTCACTTTGCTTTGTATCTCGTCCAGGGCATCCTGGTATATGGGGTAAAGTTCGTCGGCACGTACTTCAATGGCGTAGGTTACCAGCAGGTAGGCGGCAAAGCGCAGTTCGCGGCCGCTCAGGTTCATGCCGTATTTAAGGTAGCGGCATACATCAATATCCAGCTGGTTAAGGTAGTATTTGCTAAAGGCCGGTGCCAGCAGGTATTCGGCGGCGTAGGTTGGGCAGTCCACCCCTGTTTTTTCAATCTGTTTTTTAAGGTAGAAAGCGTGGCGGTGCTCCTCGGCAGCATGCTTCAGGATAATGTAGGTAACCGTTGTAGGGTCTTCGCTGGCAGATATTTTGCGCGCGCCGGTGTTCTCCATCAGCGATAGCGTGTTTAGCCAGCGGGCGTGCAAGCGGTTTTTAGCGAGGATTTTTGGTAGTAGTGTAGTAAGTTGCATAGGTTAGATCTCATCGAGCGCCTGGCCGATGGTTTTGTAAATATAGCCCAGTTCTGCATCAGTAATGCAATACGGCGGTAAAATGTAAATAATATTGCCAAGCGGGCGCAGGATAATGCCCTTGCCCAAAAAGTAATGGTAAAGCTTATCGCGCAGGCCGTTAAAGTACGATGTATCGTTCCCCGTTTCCCACTCCAGCGCAAGGATGGTGCCGGTTTGCCGCGTGCTTTTGATGGAGCGGTGCCCCTTTATAGTATCGGCAAAGGCAGCGTGCAGCGTGGTTATCCTGTCGATATTTTGTTGAGTGGATGGTTCCAAAAACAAATCGAGGCTGGCCAAGGCAGCCGCGCAGGCAACAGGGTTGGCCGTGTACGAATGCCCGTGGAAAAGTGTCTTCATCTTATCGTCCGACAAAAAAGCATCGTAAATGTCCTGCGTACAGGTAGTGAGCCCAAAGGCCATGGTGCCGCCTGTAAGCCCTTTAGAGAAGCACATTATATCCGGCTGAACTTCTACATGTCCGCAGGCAAAAGGCTTTCCTGTGCGCCCAAAACCGGTAAAAACCTCATCGGCTATCAGCAGTACGCCTTCGCTTTGGCAATGCGCCATCAGTTGGTTCAAATATTCCGCTTCGTACATCACCATGCCGGCGGAGCCTTGTACGAGGGGCTCGAAAATGAAGGAGGAGATGTGAGATTTGAGATGTGAGATGTGAGACTTTATCTCTTCAATATTTTCTGAATTCGGTAAATCGATAAACTCTACCTCGAACAGCAGGCTATCGAAAGCAGCGGTAAAGGCACTCCTGCCGCTTACCGACATGGCGCCGAAGGTATCGCCGTGGTAAGCATTATTAAAGGCCAGTATTTTGGTGCGTTGTTCACCTTTATTATGCCAGTACTGCAGGCACATTTTTATGGCCACTTCTACCGCGGTGGAGCCGTTATCAGAATAGAACGCTTTTTTTTGGTTGGATGGCAGGATGGCCAGCAGGCGCTCGGCAAGTTCTACCGCGCCTTCGTGGGTAAAACCCGCGAAGATGGCGTGTTCCAACTTGGTCAGTTGCTCTGCTACCTTCTGGGCAATGTAGGGATGCGCATGCCCGTGGATATTTACCCACCAGGAGGATATCGCATCAATGTACTTGGTACCGTCTTCGGCGTACAGGCAGGCACCCTCTCCCCTCACAATCGGGATAGGCGGCTGAGCGGTTTTCATTTGCGTATAAGGGTGCCATATAACGGCCAGGTCGCGTTCTACCAAACTCATAGCGTATCTATCAAAAGTTTAGTAACGTACTGGTCTATCGGGAAAGTACAGGTATCGCCGGTTAAATCGGCCAGTTTTACCCAGCGGAAGGATTGCAGGATATCCCCCTCTCCCTCAAAATCGAAAACCTTGGTTTTAATCGCAAAATTCAACGGGGTTATATTCTTTACGATGTAATAAACGCTGATGATCTGCGAATCGTTAAAGGCGGATTTTACAAAGAAATCCGTTGTATAAAAATGGCTCAGCACTTCTACCTCGGCATTGCATTCCTCCACAAACTCGCGTTTCAGCCCCTCGGTAAGCCCCTCGCCATATTCCAGCCCCCCGCCGGGGAACTTGGTAAAGCGCATGCCGTACTCCTGCTCGTCGCTTATTAAAACCTCGTTGCTATCGTTTATAAGCAGCCCGTAAACGCGGACGTTGAAAAATTGCTTACTGTTCATAATGTTTTTTGTTGCGCATTACCTTTTCCATGGTCCATACTATTTCTTCCCTTTTTGCCTCCGAGCGGATTGGGCAATTGGGCATGCTGCAATAGTGGCAGCAGTAGGGCAGGCATGGGTCGGTATGTATAAATAATTCGGTTTGGATGCCGGCTTCGCGGTTTATCAGCCATTCTACCTGTTTCACTTCCTCGTGTACCTTATTCAGGTCGAAGTAATTGGGCAGGGTGAGGTGGCAGTCGATATGCAATTCGTTGCCATATTTTTGGGCGCGCAGGTTGTGGATATCTATCCATTCCTCGCGGCGTTGCTCGCCAAGCAGTTTCACCACATCGCTTACAATGATGAAATCCGTCTCGTCCATCAACCCGGCAACCGAGCGGCGGATAAGCTTGTACCCCGTAAACAGGATATAGAAACCCACCAGTATAGATAGGACGCTATCCAGCCACAATACTTTGGTGAAATTGATAAGCAGCAAGCCCAGCACCAAGCCAATGCTGGTTACCATATCGGTAAGTAAATGCCGGCCATCAGCCTCAATAGTTAAAGAAGGCAGCGACTTGCCCTTGCGGATCATATAATACCCCAGCACACCGTTGATGGCACCGGTAATGCCGATAATAACGGCACCCGTCAGCAGGTCGTGGATAACCTCGGGGTTAAAAATACTGTAGACAGATTTGAGGATGATGATAACCCCGGCAATGCCGATAAGGGCGCCCTCGATAAATACCGAGAAATATTCCACCTTGCCATGCCCGTAAGGGTGGTTCTCATCGCGCGGGATAGAGGCCAGGTAAATACTGTAAAACGCAAAACTGCTGGCCACTACGTTTACAATGCTTTCGGCGGCATCGGTCAATACAAAGTTGGAGTTGGTTAAAAAGTACGCAGCAAACTTCATCACCATTAGTACGGCACCGGTAACGAGCGATAGTAAGATGATCCGTTTTTGTTCCTTCAAAACGCAGCTTTTTTTGAGAGGGCAAACTTAAGCAAAATTTCTCCTCGTCATTTTCAAGAATTGTAACGATTGAAGGGGGATATGGTTTCTGGTATCTCAATGCCCTTTTCCCCCTTTCGCTGCCGCAGCGTCCCCGGCTTGTGGCCCGCACGCAAGGTAGCCATCAGGACGGACAGGCGTACACGATGCAGTTCTTTCCTGGTTCTCGACTCTTAATTCTTGCTTCTTGACTCTTACTTCTTGCTTCTTGACTCTTAATTCTTGCTGCTATTCAGAAAAGGTGCTGTTGTGATACTTCGGTGTGGTTCTGCCCCGCCATCTGTACAAGCCGCTGGTAGAAGCGCCTTTTCCGCCTGTCGGGTTTATTGCCGAACGGTTCTGTTGGCATCCCATAGCTTTTCCATAGCGATGGGTTTGAAACCTTGAGTGTTCGAAACGTTAAAAACCGTCATCCTGAACTTGTTTCAGGACCCCATCATAAGAGTGACCACTATCCTGAGCCGCTTTGCATGCCGGCTACTTGCCGAGTGGGGTACCGAAACAAGTTCGGCATGACGCAAATTTTTGTTGTTTCGAACGCTCTTCGTTTGAAACCCATCGCTATATTAGAAATTATCACTGCCGACTTTCTCCCCCTTTCGTTGCCGCAAGCCATAGTAAACCACCAGCAAAAAACTTATCTTGCCACGATGAAGGATAATCTAAACCCAACCCAACGGTTGCCTAATCATTATCTAAACCTGCTGATTGTTGTACTGATGTGCAGTACAACGCTATCCCCTGCCCTTATGCTGGTTTTGCACCACCCGCAACACTGGATGTATTTTGTAGGCTTTTTGCTGATATCGATACCGATTGGCAAGCTGCCGCACAGCTTTTACGATAAACTTCAACTATCCGGGCTGACCGCGTTTTACAAAATGCTGGGCGTACACCTTTTTAAAAAATTTGCTACCAACGGCGATATCATCAATCGTAAAATAAGAGCCAGCCACCCGGAACATAAAATGGTGGCCAATATACCCGGAATCAGGATGAAGCTTGCAGAAACCTACCTTACCGAGCAGATCCATGCTTCGCTGCTGGTGTTATGCATTTTTACCGGCATATACTCATTTGTGGTTGGCGAAAAGGCAACAGGCGTGCTGATCACCGTAGGTAATGTAGTTTTCAATGTTTACCCCATTTTACTACAGCAATATAACCGGCTGCGGTACCAGCGGGTGCTGAGCCGGGTGGATGATGCGGCATAAGCTACAAGCCCGATACCAATAAGTTTGTAGCCGCCTTAACACTGCATTTTTGGTATTTGGCATACGCCGCCGCAGCCCTGCCCCTTATTTGTTGGTGCGATTCGTTTTGGAGGTACCCGGTGATAGCATCGTGCAGCGTATAGGCCTCGGGGCACATCAGCCCGGTTGTCCAAACCAGCGGGGTTGCCTTCGCTTTTGCGATAAAGCCGCCAAAATACTTTTTGCTGATACAGGCCAGGATAATGCAGTCGCGGGTTTTACCGTCGGCATTTTCAAATTTATCCGCCAGCCGGAAATCCATCAATCCGTCGTGCCCTATGTAGGCCACCAGCTGCGCATTACCGCCAATGCCTAGAACCTTATTTTGGTGGTGGACGGTATCTTTTAATTGCCCCGAGCAACTGAACAAAAAGTCTTCGGTAGTTTTCTCGATGGCCCTGCCGTCCCAGGCATCGGCAACCAGGTAAACATTTTGGCTGCGGTGCTTAAAAATGAGCCGCTCCATGACCATCCGCTTCGCTTTATCCTTTTTCACCAGTTGCCAGTCTTTGCTTTTTTTAAAGTAGGTGCGTACGCCGTTATCGCAGCCCCAGTACAAATTGGTTTCGGGGTCCTGCCCGTTTCCTATCCCCGGCGGAACGGGTACGATGCCCTGGTACTTATTATCACATAGGGCAACAAACACGTGGATAACCTTGACTCCGGCATTGGCGTAACCGATGTTTCGGGGTTGAGGCAAGGTTGACCTGTGGACGGTAGCTTCTGCTTTAGCCGCCGGCCGTTGCTCGCAGGCAACCACGGCCGGAAACAGAACGGCAATAAAAATCACATTTTTACAAAACCTCATGGCGGCATACTTTAAAAGCAAAGTAGGTAAAATTTAGGATGAGCGCAATTACAATCGGCGGGCGCATTATGGATTGTAAGCTGGTGCCCGCATCAAAATTGCGTCCCCTTTTTTACAAAAAATTGCTTTTGAAGTTATTCGCCGAAACCTCAAAGATTTCCACAGATTTTTGAAGAAAAACACCGATTTTTCCCGGCATATTTATGGTGATTTTCACCGTTCAGTGGTAAAGTAATTTTCTATATTTGCCGCGCAACAATAAAAACAATATGAGCGCATTAAGTAACAGGATAAACAACCTGTCGGAATCTCAGACCATAAAAATGGCAAAAATGGGTCGCGAACTGGCGGCAAAAGGTGTAGATGTGATCAGCCTTAGCTTCGGCGAGCCTGATTTCCATACCCCCGAGCACATTAAGGAAGCTGCCAAAACAGCTATGGATAAAAACTTTACCTACTACACCCCGGTAGCCGGTTACCCCGACCTGCGCAAGGCAGTAGTAGCCAAACTTAAGAACGAAAACAACCTCGATTATACTGATACACAAATAGTTGTATCCACCGGTGCCAAACAGGCGCTTGCCAACGCCGTGCTTTCGCTGGTGAACCCCGGCGAAGAGGTGATTATCCCTACGCCGTACTGGGTATCATACTCAGAAATTGTAAAACTGGCCGAGGGCGTTAGCGTTTTTATAGATACTACGGTTGAAAACAACTTTAAGATTACTGCAGAGCAACTGGAAGCGGCCATTACGCCGAAAACCAAGCTGTTTATGTTCTCGTCGCCATGCAACCCTACCGGCAGCGTTTACGGCAAAGCCGAGTTGGAAAGCCTGGCCAAAGTATTCGCCAAATACCCTGATATCTACATACTTAGCGATGAAATATACGAGCACATCAACTTCATCGGCGGGCACGAATCTATCGCCCAGTTCGAGTACATCAAAGACCGCGTAATCATTGTGAACGGCTGGAGCAAGGCCTTCGCCATGACGGGCTGGCGCATTGGTTATACCGCCAGCAACAGTGAGATTGCTGCCGCCTGCGATAAATTGCAGGGGCAAATCACCTCCGGAACCTGCTCTATTACTCAAAAAGCTGGCGTTGCCGCTTACACCGGCGGACTGGAAACCGTGCACGCCATGCGCGAGCAGTTTGAAAAGCGCCGCAACATTGTGTACGAATTATTAAAAGAGATACCGGGTATTACGGTTAACCTGCCCGAAGGCGCATTCTACTTTTTCCCGAATGTCACATCGTTCTTCGGCAAAAGCTACAATGGCAAAACCATTACCGATTCTGATTCGCTGAGCATTTACCTACTGGAAGAAGCTCACGTTGCCACAGTAGGCGGCGATTCGTTCGGTGATAAGAAATCTATACGTATATCATACGCAGCCGCTGAAGATAAGCTGATTGAAGCTGTTAGAAGGATAAAAGAAGCGCTCAGTAAATTAGCCTAATTTATTCACCAACAACACAATAAGGCAACAAAAAACCCCTTAGCCAAAAAGCTAAGGGGTTTTTTATTTAAGGTTGTTGCTTCTTACAAAAATGCGTAAGCTACACGTAAACCTACCGCGCCATAATTATTGCTCTGACCCGAGAAGTTTTCGTAACGCACACCAACATCCCAACCCGAATCGCCTGAGAAGCCGATTCCCGGAGAAAGGATAAGTTTGGTGTTCTTACCATACTTGGTTTCAAAACCGGCACCTGCTTCAGCACCAAAGTACCATTTAGGTGCAAAAAATGCTTTTACACCCAGTTTAACAGGAACTATGCCTTGGTCTGGCACTTCAATACCAGCTTGCTTTTTAGCAAAAAAGTTGTAGTAGCCAGACGTTAAGGTAAAAGATAAACTGCTTTTTACATCATATTGTAAACGTGCAGTACCACCTAAACCAAAGCTCGAGAAATCGTGCAGGGCGCCTGTTGGGGCCAATGCCTCAACACCAAGTCCAAAGCGCCATCCCCTTGAATCTTCAGACGAAGTAGACGTTTGTGCATTTGCGGTTGATCCTAAAAATATAGCTGCGGCTGTAAAAGCTGCGGCTACTAAAGTTGTCATTTTTTTCATCGTTGTGTTTTTTAGTAAAACAATTTTTCAATTGTGATTACCTGCCATCTACAAATACTTTGCCATCGTGCCAGTTTCAAGGGAAAAACGCACATCACCGCCTACAATAAGTATCGTAAAAACCATTTATTACAAGTCGTTAACAACTGATAATCAGAGGGTAGTTTTAAACACAGTCAGAAACCAACTTAACTACTGCTGGGCTTCACTGGTTAAAAAGATTTTGTAACAATTTTGTGGTTGATAGCATACAAACTGTATAGTGTTACCCATACACCCAATACATTTATGTGGCATTTTTCATCTGTTTTTCATGCCACAAATGAATCATTTGTAGTAATAAATAAAAAAAGCCCCTTTTTCAAGGGGCTTAGGTGTTACTTATGCTTCTGGGTCTATTTCGGAATCCGGATTATAATTCTTCTCCAATTCGGCCAGTTTATCTTTGCCGTACGCAAACTTAGTGATGATGTAAAATAATACGGGCACTATAAATATGGCCAGCGATGTTGCGGCAAGCATACCGCCAAATACCGTAAAGCCAATTGTTTTACGTGCTTCGGCACCAGCACCGGATGCAAACAGTAATGGTAATACACCTAATATAAATGCCATCGAGGTCATAATGATGGGGCGCAAACGCAGCCTTACGGCTTCCAGGGTTGCTTTTTCCAACTCCATTCCCCTATCCACGCGCTCTTTTGCAAACTCTACAATCAGGATGGCATTCTTGGCGGCCAAACCTATCAGCGTTATTAACCCTATCTGGGCATAAACATTATTGGTTAAGCTGTCTTTAAAAGTTAAAAACAATATTGCCCCGAATGCCCCGAGCGGTACTGCCAGCAATACCGAAAACGGCACAGACCAACTTTCATACAAAGCAGCTAAAAACAGGAACACAAAACCTATTGATAAGGCAAATATGTAAATGGTTTTAGAACCGGATAACAACTCCTCGCGGCTTAAGCCCGAGAATTCGTAGCCATAACCCTGTGGCAGGGTTTCAGCAGCAACCTCCTGCAAAGCCTTAATAGCGTCGCCGCTGCTATAGCCGGGTTTGGTGGCACCGTTTATCTCCGCCGAGCGGAAAAGGTTGTAGTGTGATATTAACGGCGCATTCTCGATAACTTTATATGATGTTAGTGTACTAAGCGGAACCATACCGCCGGATGAGTTGCGCACAAAATACTGCCCGATGTTTTGAATGTTGGTACGGTAATTTGTATCAGCCTGGGTAACTACCCTAAAATTTCGCCCATAAATAGTAAAGTCGTTTACATAAGCGCTCCCCATATAGGTTTGCAGGGCATTATTCACGTCGGAGATTTGCACACCCAATTTTTTGGCTTTTTCCCTATCAATAGTTAACTGGTAAGC
Source organism: uncultured Mucilaginibacter sp. (assembly GCF_946481715.1). The sequence goes on from NZ_CAMLOV010000066.1 coordinate 16,538, forward strand.
TGGTGTATGCGCACCAAAGAACGAGAAGGCCCTTGCAATTTCGGGGCGTTTATTAACTGCGCCCACAAAGTTGTTCAGCACTTTTTCGAAGTTTTTGATGTCGCCACCCGCTTCTTTCTCCTGCAATATGAACGAAAAACCGCCTGTATTACCTAAGCCGGGGATGGCCGGCGGAGATATAACCACCACGTTGGCTTCTTTAAATCTCGCTAACTTTTTGGTTATTGTAGCAATAACCCCTTGTAACTGGTCTTGTTTTTCTTCACGCTTTTCCCATGGTTTCAACTGCACAAATATTGTTGCACTGTTAGATTTGGTAGCAAAGTTAACCGCATTTAAACCACCCAATGCGGCATAATGGTTAATAGCGGGTACACTATCCAGCACACTCATCATCTCGTGCAGTACTGCAACCGTACGCTCGGTTGATGAGCCTTCCGGTAAATCGTAAGTTACATATACACGCCCTTCATCTTCTAAAGGTATAAAACCCGAAGGTTTGCTCTTGAATAAGTAAATTGTACCTACCACAATACAAACAAGAATAATAACTACAAATTTGGAGTGTTTAATACCCCTATCCACCGTATTGCGGTATCTACCGGTAACCCTGTCAAACCATTGGTTGAAAAGGAAAAACCAGTGATTTAAGCCGCCTGATTTCTGGTCGATCTTATGCGGTCGTAATAATATGGTGCACAAGGCCGGGGTAAGCGATAGCGCCACAAATGCAGATATCAATACCGATATGGCAATAGTGATAGCAAACTGCTGGTAAAGCCGCCCTACTATGCCGGGCACAAAACCAACCGGAACAAATACCGCTGCCAATATCAGCGCGATGGCTATAACCGGGGCCGATATATCTTTCATGGCGTGCTTGGTTGCCTCCTGCGGGCTCATCCCCTTCTCGTCCATATAATGCTGCACTGCCTCTACCACCACAATAGCGTCATCTACCACTATACCAATCGCCAACACGAAACCAAACAATGTAAGCGTATTGATGGTAAAATGCAGTGGTATAAAAAAGATGAACGTGCCAACAATTGATACAGGGATAGCAAGTACTGGAATAAGTGTAGTGCGCCAGTTTTGCAGAAACAAGAACACCACAATAATTACCAGCACAAGTGCAATAACCAGTGTTTCTATTACCTCCTTAAGCGAAACTTTTACTACCGTAACCGACTCGAACGGAACCACAAAATCAATATCCTTAGGAAACGATTTTTTCAGCTCCGTCATAGTAGCTACTACATTGTCGGCAGTTTCTATTGCGTTACTGCCGGGTGCCTGGTAAATAAGCAGGTATGATGCTCTTTTACCATCAACAAATGAGTTACCTGCGTAATTGAATTTACCCAATTCTACACGTGCAATATCTTTTAAATGAACAACCGAACCTGTACCCGGTTGCGTTTTCACTACAATGTTTTCAAACTCCGCTATGCTGGTTAAGCGGCCTTTTACCAATACGGTATACTCAAAGGTTTGCCCCTTCATTTGTGGGGTAGAACCTACTGTACCAGCAGCAACCTGCGCATTTTGTTCCTGGAGGGAGGAGGTAACATCGGCTGCGGTCATGTTCAGCGCGGCCAGTTTATCGGGCTTTAGCCAAATACGCATACTAAAATCATCGGCGCGTGTAAACACATCGCCTACGCCTTTGGTACGCAACAAGGCATCTTTTATAAATACGTTGGTGTAGTTATCAACAAAAGTTACATCATGGCTTGCATTTGGGGAGAACATTGCAACAAGCATCAAAATACTCGGGTTACGTTTACGCACTATCAACCCAAGGCGCTGTACCTCTTGCGGCAGGCTTGGCTGGGCAATACCAACGCGGTTCTGCACATCAAGCGCAGCGTTATTAATATCAGTACCTACCTCAAAGTTAACCGTCATACTCATGGCTCCGTTACCTGTACTGTTGCTTTGCAGGTAAGTCATGCCAGGTGTACCGTTCACCTGCACCTCCACCGGGGTGGCTACGGTTTGCTCAACCGTTAACGCATCAGCGCCAATATAGTTGCCGGTAACCTGTACCGTTGGCGGTGTAATTTCGGGGTACTGCCCTATCGGCAGGCTCATCATCGAAAGGACTCCCACTATTACAATCACCAATGATATTACAATGGCGGTTACGGGGCGTTTAATAAAAACATCTGCGATCATTCTTTATTTCTTTAGCTTAAAAAAATCAGGACGAATCCCTTATTTGCTTTAAGTATCAATTACTTTTTTGGTGCAGCACCAGGTGCTGCCGGCGGCGGGCCTAATGTTACTTTACCCCCATCCCTTAATCGCTGGAAACCTTCGGTTATCACATGGTCGCCGGCTTTTAGTCCTTCCATCACTACAACATTACTTTGTATACGCGGGCCTAATTTCACCTTCTGCTGGCGCGCAATGGTATCGCGCCTGTCCTTTACAGTCTTATCTTCCGCCGTATCTTTAAAGGTTGTATCGCGGGTGGTAAACACAAAAAATTCGCCCATTTGCTCGGTAACGGCTTTATAAGGAATTTGCACACGTTCGCCCGAATTATCGTTAAGCACTTGTAAAACACAGCTCATCCCGTCTTTCAACAAATCTTGCTCATTAGCAAACTGTATCCTCACCTTAATACTACCGGTCTGGTTGTTAACACCTCTGTCAATAGCAAATACTTTCCCGTTCTTGTTATAAGTAGTACCGTCTGATAGCTGAAGTTTAAAGGTAGTATCTGCACTGTGTTGCTGTAATTTGTAAAAACGACTAATATCCTGCTCGTTTATTACCACATCCACACCAATTGGGTTACCTGTTGATATGGTATTCAACAAAGTTGTACCCGGCGACACCTGTGCCCCCAATTTCACCTGCGAAATACCAATGCGCCCTGTAAACGGTGCCCTGATAGTGGCGAAGGATAGATCAGTAGCTGCCGAAGACAACTGCGCTTGTGCCACTGCAACCTGACTTTGCGCAGTTTCAAAGGCGGCGGTTGCCTGGTCTACCGTTTGGCGGGCTACAGCATCGTTCTTCAACAGCATGTTATACCTGTCTATATCTTTTTGTGCTTTGCCTAAATTGGCTTTTGCGCTCAACACATTAGCTCTTGCCTGCTCATACGCCGCCACATATTTGCGGCGGTCTATCTCATACAGGGGCGCACCTTTGGTAACCACATCGCCTTCTTTAAAAAACATGCCGGTTACATAGCCCGCAACCTGGCTGCGCAGTTCCACCGTATTTAAGGAGACCACAACACCCTGGTATTTATCGTAATACAACGCTTCTGCTTTTTGCGCTTCAACCACGTTTACCGGGGTTGCAGGCGTGGCAGCAGCACCCGCGCTTTTGTTATCGGTACCATGACATGCGCCAAGTGCTAAGATGCCGGCGGCGGCGATAAAGGAAATATATCTGTTCTTCATATTCTTTATTTATTCGGCCCTCAAAGTGCCTAAAGCACGTTGCAGGTCTATTTTGCTTGATAATAGTTGAAATAAGGCGTTATAATAGTTCAGCTCAGCGGTTCGCAGGTCGGCTTGCGATACAATCACATCCAGGTAGGTTTTTATGCCCTCCCGGTATTGCAATTCAACCACTTTATATACATCCTTGGCCAACAGTACGTTCTCGCTCAACAATTGCCAGTTGGTAAAATTGCTTTTATAGCTTGCCAATGCCTGCACGTATTCGGTATTAATAGCATTGCGCGTATTCTCGATGGCAAGGTCGGTGCGTTGTACCTGAAGGCGGGCTTTTGCCAGATTTTGCAAACGCCTCGTCCCGGTAAATATCGGGAACGTCAAGCTCAGCCCGACATAGGACGTTGGGTAACCGGTATTATATAACTTGCTAAAGCTATCGTTAAAATAAGCGAGGCTGTACCCTGCATTTGCGGATAACGACGGCAAAAAGCCCCATTTATAATAAGATACGTTAAGGTTTTGAAGGTTTTTAGACGTTTCCAGCAAACGGAACTCGATGCGGTTGCTGTAATTGATAACTTCATTAGTGTCTATAAACGCGTCCGTTTGCAGCGCGGTAGAATCATATGCAAGCACCAGCTTTTTATCGGGGTTATAACCCATTGCCTGTTTAAGGTACGCTGTTTTGCTTTTTATCGCTTCCTGCGTTTGTTTTAACGAAGCCAGCGCATTATTTAGCGATATGGTGGCCTGTTTGTAATCGGTTTTATCAACCACGCCCGCATCGTAGCGCGAACGGGCGTCCTTTAAGCTGCGGCGTAACCTCACGATGTCTTCCTGTATAATATCAAGCTGGCGCTGCGATAAAAGAACATCGTAGAATGCCTTGCTCACGTCCGATGCCAGGTCGATTTTATTGCTTTCGGTGTTTTCTTTATAATACAGCCTCGAATATTTAGATGCTTTTGATGCCAGTACAACGTCATTATTATAAAGTGCCTGGCTGGCAGTTAAACCAAGGGTTGATACATTATGGGCAATGGCAAAATTTTGCTGGCCGCTACCAGCGCCTGCAGCGGCACCTGTTGGGCGCTGAAAATAGTGCTGTACGCTATTACTGCTATTTACCTGTGGCAACCATGCAGATAGTCCGATATTAATATCCCGCTCATTAATTTGTTCATCAATATATGCCTGTTTTAATATAGGCTGATTTTTTAGCGCAAAATCAACGCTTTGCTTTAAAGTAAACGCAGCCGAACCTGTATCGGCCGATGTTTGCGCAAATAATAGAATCGGAAAAAAAAGTAGTATATTAGTAATATATAAGCCGAAGAATTTTTTCATATGAATTGTGAAACGATGTAAAAACTAAACCCGGAGCATAAAGGATTCGGTTAGTGATATCTGAAGTAGGGGTATGCGAAGATGATATTTTAATAAAAGAATAAAAAATCGGCAACAGAAATTTTACGCAATTAAGATAATTCCCGCAGTAATTAGGCTAATTTTCGATTTTTTATTACAAATTTCAAAATCGTGACATTGTTTAAATAAAATTTTAATTAATTTGCCTTACGATTGTAAATTGTGCTTTATTAAGAAACTGTGAAAAAATTTACATTTTCGATGCAGGAGATAAGTATATTCATGGTATTTTTACAAAAAATTTAAGAAGTGTTAATAAATGGTTAAAAAGTTACACGATAAGATTGCCCAGTTCCAGGATGCGAATATGATCCGGGCACAGGGACTGTATCCGTTTTTCAGGCCGATAGAAAGCGGCCAGGATACTGAAGTTATAATAAATAATAAACGTGTTTTGATGTTTGGGTCTAACTCCTACCTGGGGCTTACCAACCATCCTAAAATTAAAGAAGCTTCCAAAAAAGCTATCGATAAATATGGTTCGGGCTGCGCAGGCTCGAGGTTTTTGAACGGCACGCTTGATATCCATATCGAACTTGAAAACCGTTTGGCGGCTTATGTTGGTAAAGAGGCCGCTGTATTGTTCAGCACAGGCTTCCAGGTTAATTTGGGCGTACTATCCTGTATTACGGGCCGCAATGATTATTTAATATTAGACGAGTACGACCACGCTTCTATTATTGATGGCACCCGTTTATCGTTCTCTAAAGTTATTAAATATGCGCACAACGATATGGCCGACCTGGAGCGCAAACTGCGTATCCTGCCCGAAGAAGCCGTAAAAGTTATTGTTGTCGACGGCATCTTCAGTATGGAAGGTGACATTGTAAAACTACCCGAAATTGTAGAGCTCGCCGATAAATACGGTGTAAACATAATGGTTGATGATGCCCATAGCCTTGGCGTTATTGGCGTAAATGGTTCAGGTACTGCATCGCACTTTGGTTTAACCAATGAGGTTGACCTTATCATGAGTACCTTTAGCAAATCACTTGCCTCCCTGGGCGGTTTCATTGCTGCCGATTACGAAACTATCGATTACATTAAACACCGCGCGCGTTCGTTAATGTTCAGCGCGAGTATGACACCAGGCTCCGTTGCAAGCGTAATTGCTGCTTTGGATATCATCGAGTCGGAGCCGGAGCGCATCCAAAAACTTTGGGATAATACCAATTATGCTGTTAAATTATTAACAGATGAAGGGTTTGACCTTGGCGCGACCGAAAGCCCGATATTACCAATCTATATACGCGATAACGATAAGACCTTTATGGTAACCAATTACCTGCAAAATGCCGGTATTTTTGTTAACCCGGTAGTATCGCCCGCGGTACCTTCCGATTCTTCCCTGCTGCGTTTCTCGTTAATGGCTACTCACACATTTGAGCAAATTGATGAAGCAGTAGAAAAACTGACAGCTGCTTTTAAAGAAGTAGGCGTTCCTTTAAAGGAAAAGGTTGCCTACGTTAAAGAGAAAATATAATTCATTAACTATTATTATAAACACATAACGCCGATTCATTTGCCCCCAAGCATTTGTATCGGCATTTATTTTTAAGCCCTCTAAAAATGAAAAATATAGTTTCGGTTAAATCAAAAAAAGAACTCGCATCTTTTATTGATTTCCCGCATGAGTTGTATAAGAACGACCCATACTACGTACCGGAATTATTTATTGCACAAAGGGATATTTTAACCACCCACCCCTTTCACAAGCATTCATCATTACAAACCTTTTTAGCTTACGATGGCGATAAGATAGTTGGGCGTATAGCGGCCATTCAAAATAACAACCACAACAAATTCAATAACACCAACGACGGTTTTTTTGGTTTTTTTGAGTGTGTAAATGACCAGGAGGTTGCTAATCTTTTATTAGAGACTGCTGTAAAATGGCTAAAAGAAAAAGGCGCGGAAACTATCGTTGGCCCGGTAAACCCGTCAACTAATGAAACCTGCGGGCTTTTGGTTAAAGGGTTTGATAGTTCGCCCGTGGTAATGATGACTTACAATCCGGAGTACTACATTACCTTATTGGAGAACTTTGGCTTTAAAAAGCAAACAGACCTATTAGCATGGCATTGGGACGGTCAAAACTACAACGACAAATCGTTACAGATGCTGGACAGGCTGCAGGAACGCTTAACACGCAACAGTGGCATTACCATCCGTAAAATAAACTTAAAGAATTTTAAGGCAGAAGCAGATGCCCTGCGCGAAGTTTATAATAAGGCATGGGATAAAAACCTTGGTTTTTTCCCGATGACTAACGACGAGTTTGATTATACCGCAAAGGACTTGAAAATGATCCTCGACCCGGATTTTGCTTTGGTTGCCGAACAAAACGGCAAAATTGTTGGCTTTGGCGTGGCCATACCAGATATTAACCAAATACTAAAAACCATTAAAAAAGGGCGCTTATTGCCAACAGGCATATTTAAACTGTTGCTTAATAAAAGCAAAATAACGGGTATACGTATTATGTTGCTGGGCGTAATTGATGGTTACCGCAAAATGGGTATAGAGGCTTGCTTATACGGCAGTATAATAAAAGAATACAGGCGCAAAGGCTTAAAATATGCCGAAGCATCATGGACTTTAGAGAAAAATGACATGGTGAACCGCGCTATTGAAGCCATTGGCGGCGATCAGTACAAAACGTATAGGATATACGAGAAAGCGTTATGAAGGAACGGGTTTTAATAACCGGTGCCAGCGGGTTTGTAGGGTATCATTTAATTGAAGAAGCACTTAAAAATAATTTTGAAGTTTATGCCGCTATACGTAAAAGCAGCGGCGTTAGCCATTTAAAGAAATTTAATATCCAATACACTCACCTTAAATTTAATGATGTTGCATCATTAACGCAGGAGATACAAGAAAAACGGTATGATTATATCATACATGCAGCAGGCGTGGTTGCGGCACGTTCTCAAAAAGAATTTAGGGTTGTAAATGTTGAGTTTACACAAAACCTTGCCAGGGCAGCTGGCGAAAGTGGTGTTAAAAAAATTGTGTTTATCAGCAGCCTCGCGGCTTTAGGGCCGTTAAAAACGTTAAATGGTACCATTACCGAGACTACGCATGCTACGCCAATTACAGCATACGGCAAAAGCAAACTACTTGCCGAACAAAAAGTGGCTGCACAACTTGCCTTAAACTATACTATATTGCGCCCAACAGCGGTTTACGGCCCGCGCGATGGCCGGCTATTTATTTTTATAAAACAAATAGCAAAAGGGCTTGAACCCTATGTTGGCAATATCGAACAAAAACTTAGTTTTGTGTACGCTAAGGATTTGGCTTCGGTATGCGTAAAAGCGTTGTATGCACCGCACAGAACCGCTTACAATATATCCGACGGTAATTTTTACGGGAGGTTTGAATTGGCCGATGCCGCTAAGGAAATTTTAAAAGTGCGGACATTTAAATTTCATCTGCCTGTAAAGTTTGCGAAAATAGTTGCAGCGATGAAAGGAAAAATAAGTTCTTTGCGCGGCAAACCGCCAGTAATAAACCTGGATAAGATAGCTGAGTTAACTGCCACCAATTGGAATTGCAGCATAGAACACGCAAAGGCCGACCTGGGGTTTTACCCGAGTTACAATTTGCATGCAGGCATAGCCGAAACACTTGCCTGGTATAAAGAAAATAAATGGCTGTAGGCCTCTTATTTTATATTAGTAAACAATAAATGAAGGTGTTATGGATCATCGCTTAACAAACCCATAGCAGCGTCATTGCCGATTTTAAAACAAATAATACAAATGAAAATCAACATTAAACCGGCTACCGGCAAACTTGGCATTTTAATACCTGGTTTGGGTGCGGTAGCTACAACCCTTATTGCCGGCGTTGAAGCCGTTAAAAAAGGCATTTCTCAGCCAGTGGGCTCACTCACCCAAATGGGAAGCATCCGTTTAGGAAAAAGGACTGAAAACCGCCACCCAAAAGTTAAGGATTTTGTGCCTTTGGCTAAATTAGAGGACATTGTTTTTGGTGGTTGGGACCTATATGAGGATAATGTTTACCAATCGGCTATGAATGCCAAGGTTTTGGAAGAATCGTTATTAAACCAGGTTAAAGAAGGTTTAGAGGCCATTAAGCCAATGAAAGCCGCGTTTGATAAAAACTATGCAAAAAACCTTGATGGTACTTATGTAAAAACCGGTACCCGTTACGAGCTTGCACAGCAAGTAATGGACGATATCAAAAACTTCCAGGCGGAAAATGGTTGCGACCGTGTAGTTTTAGTATGGTGTGGGTCTACCGAAGTTTACTTCGAAGGATCGGAGATACACGAAACCCTTGCTGCATTTGAACAAGCGCTGATAGATGATGATAAACGCATTGCCCCAAGTATGATCTATGCTTACGCAGCGTTAAAACTTGGCGTACCGTTTGCAAATGGTGCACCTAACTTAACCGTGGATATCCCGGCTATGATAGAACTGGCTAAATTAACCCAGACCCCTATTGCCGGTAAAGATTTTAAAACAGGCCAAACTTTAATGAAAACTGTATTGGCACCAGGCCTTGCAGCACGTAGTTTAGGTGTACATGGCTGGTTCTCTACCAACATTTTAGGTAACCGCGACGGCTTGGTGTTAGACGATCCGGATAACTTTAAAACTAAGGAAGTATCTAAACTTGGTGTATTGGAAGATATCCTGCGCCCCGAAGACAACCCGGAGCTTTATGGTGAGATTTTCCACAAAATACGCATCAACTACTACCCTCCGCATGGCGATAACAAAGAAAGCTGGGATAACATCGACATTTTTGGCTGGTTAGGTTACAAAATGCAGATCAAGATCAACTTCCTTTGCCGCGATTCTATTTTGGCCGCCCCTATCGCTTTAGACCTTGCTTTGTTCTGCGATATGGCAAAACGTGCAAACATGAGCGGTATACAGGAGTGGTTGTCGTTCTACTTAAAATCGCCGCAAACGGCGCCGGGTTTACATGCCGAGAACGATATTTTCAAACAATTAATTAAGCTGGAGAACACCCTGCGTTACTTAATGGGCGAAGACTTGATCACCCACTTAGGCCTTGATTATTACGACGATATGTTTGCGGGAGCATAACATCATCGTACCTTTAAAAAAACAGGTTAAGCAAATTTGCTTAACCTGTTTTTTTATTTTATTTTTATCACAGCTTTAATGCGGCAATACGCAAATAGTCGGGGGGCGGCGGGGGGGGGGTGGGGGTGGGGGGGGGTTGGTGGGTTTTTGGGGGGTTGTGGG
>NZ_CAMLOV010000067.1 GCF_946481715.1 uncultured Mucilaginibacter sp.
CTTATTATAATCGAGTATATCGTTAATAATGGCAAGCAGGTTTTCGCCGCTAAACTTTAGGGTATTAAGGTATTCCAACTGCTCAGGCCGCGGGTCTTCCGCCAGCAGCAAGTTGGTGGTGCCTATAACCGCATTCATAGGCGTGCGGATCTCGTGGCTCATGATAGACAGGAACTCCGATTTAAAATGCGAAGAGCGCTCTGCCTGCTCTTTAGCCGTGATCAGTTCCTGCCGGGCTATCTGCTGTAAGGTAATGTCTTCGCCAATACTTGTAGTGCCCTTTAGCTTTCCGTTGTCATCGTAACTGATAGTGTTTTGCCAGCTAATAGTACGCAGTTCGCCGTTACGGCAAATAACAGGGTTTACAAAATGGGCTTTAACAGTATTGTTTTTAAACCAGCCGGTCATGGTGCCGCGCAACTCTTCGGGTACAAAGGTTTCCATCCAGTTTATGCCCAGTATCTCATCCTGGTTGTAACCCAGCAGGTTGGCCAAATGTTTATTGCAAAATACAACGGTGCCTGCTGCATCAAGCGATAGCGCCACCAGTTTAATGGTTTCCAGCACCTGGCGGAATTTATTCTCTGTGCTTTTATGCTCAATTTCGGCCAGTTTACGCTGGGTAATATCCTGTAGGGTACCTACAATTTTGCGTATGCTGCCATCCTCGCGGTGCATCATTTTGCCGGTAATAACACTAATGTATTTTAAATTACCTTTTGGTGTAATAATTCGGTATTCTACTGCAATATCAGATGCAGCCTTAAATAAACTCCGCAGGGCGTAAATATCATCGGGGTGGATATATTTTATCAGCCCCCTCCCGGCGTGCGTTAATGATGCTTCATGTTCATCCAGCTCATAAATGGCGTTTACCTCATCGCTCCAGGTGAGCCTTTTTGTGGCGGTATCAAATTTCCAGTTACCAATTTTGGCAATTTTTTGGGCTTCTAACAGTTCAACCTGGCTTACTTTTATCGCTTTTTCGGCTATTCTTGCTTCAGTAATATCCTGTATTATGCCAACAATACGCTCCAGCTTTCCATCTTCGTTATTTTGCAGCGCGCCACGTAATATTTTAACGTATTTTAAATTACCCTTTGGGGTAATAAGCTTATGCTCCAGGCTGGCATCAGTTACTGTTGTAATATTGCTAAAATATTCAACAGTACGTTCAAGGTCATCCGCGTGTACAAGGCCTATGTAATATTTAAACTTGTCAACGTCAGAGGGGATGATATCAACCTCTAATACGGTAAATAAATTGTCAGACCAGTAGTTTTCCCTGGTAATGGCGTCAAACCACCAGTTGCCGGTTTTTGCAATACTTTGGGCCTGTTGTAACAGGGCCTCGTTTTCTTTTAATGCATCGGCCCGTTTTTTTTGTTCGGTGATATCAGTAACCGCTACCGATATGCGATGTAGGTAATTGCCATTAACATCATATACCGGCGCTGCTTTTGCGCTAAACCATTTAGGCTGGCCGTATAGAGACGGGAAATCTAAAGCGGCGGGTTCTTTGTGCTGTAAAACATGTTGATAAACCCTTGCAAAAGGCGCCGCCCGTTCGCTACCCAGTACTTCAAACAAATGTTTGTTCAAAAAGTGCTCTTGCGTTAAATAGGCGGGGCTTTGCGGCCCAAACCATACATTAAGGCAAACAAAGTTTTCGTCCAGCTCAAAAATGGTATCGTTAACCGAACTGATGAGGGCATGCAGTTGCTGGCGGCTCTTACGCAATTGCAGGTCGTTGGCAAGCAGGGTATCATTCAGATGCATAATATCATCTATAGCTTTTTTAAACCGCTGCTGATAGCTTGTTATTACAAAAAAAGATACATAAGCTATAAGCGTAAAAACCAATAATAGCACCAGCAACACGCTGCCCGGGATAGTTAACCCCGGCGAATTGTAATAGGCACTGAGTATAGCAATAAGGTTTAAAATGCTGATGGTGACAAACTCCCAGCCTTTGTTGCAGAAAAATGTGAGCGATATAAAAATGGTGATGGAACTGAAAAGGTACACATGATCGAACCCGTTTTTGCCCAACAGTATGCCATTGTTGATTACCAGGAAGGATATTATGGTAACATACACCAGGTATTTGTATGCGGTTGTATATCGGCTGAACGAAAAGCCCAGCGCCGCGGCGCTTAAAAGCGTGTTGATAGCACGCAGCCAAATAGGATCGTAGGAATTATGATAACATAAATAATGTAACGAAGGGCCGGCGATAAATAAACCTAACAAAAGCAGCCTATAGATGGTATTGTCGTTATCTAATTTTAGTGGGGCTTTATCCTTAAACGCCATACCGGGAGATTTTTTTGTTCATTAGCCAAACAATATACGGTAAAAATCTGTCAACCGGTATAAGAATTTTACAATTAGTAAATTGAATCTCAAAGCCTATTAATACGCATATTTACTTACATTTGTTGCAAATACTATATTTTCCATGTCTGATACTGCACAACTAAAAATTGGTGATAAAACGTACGAATTGCCTGTAATTGAAGGTACCGAAGGCGAAAAGGCGATAGATATATCAAAGCTGCGTGATCTTACCGGTTACGTTACACTTGACATAGGCTATAAAAACACAGGCGCCACAAAAAGTGCCATCACGTTTTTAGATGGCGAAGTTGGGATACTAAAATACCGCGGTTATCCTATCGAACAATTGGCAGAAAATTCAACTTTTACCGAGGTTGCTTATTTGTTGATATATGGCAATCTGCCCAACGCCGGGCAGCTAAAAAGCTTCGAACTGGAGATAAGCCGCCACACCCTGGTGCACGAGGACATGAAGAAGTTTTTTGACGGTTTCCCTTCCGGCTCGCACCCAATGGGGCAATTATCATCTTTAATTGGTGCCCTTGCTGCGTTTAACCCAGCATCCCTTAAGCAGGGGCAAAGTACCGAAGAAGTGAACCTGGAGATCATCAAACTCATTGCCAAAATGAGCACGATTGTATCCTGGATATACAAAAAATCGTTGGGCCATCCGGTAATTTACCCGCAAAACCGTTTAGATTATGTTACTAACTTTTTGCACATGACCTTTGGGCAGCGCACCGAAGAGATTGAAATAGACCCGGTTGTTGTTAGCGCCATGAACAAGCTGTTGATACTACATGCCGATCACGAGCAAAACTGCTCGGCCTCTACGGTGCGTATAGTAGGTTCATCAGATGCTAATTTGTATGCATCTATATCAGCGGGGATCTCTGCACTTTGGGGGCCACTGCATGGCGGTGCAAACCAGGCTGTGATAGAGATGCTGCAAAAGATAAAAGAAGACGGTGGAGATACCGATAAGTGGATTAAGAAAGCAAAAGATAAAAACGACCCGTTCCGCTTGATGGGTTTTGGGCACAGGGTGTATAAAAACTTCGACCCACGCGCAAAGATCATCAAAAAAGCATGCGACGATATTTTAGAAAAACTACACATAAAGGACGAAACACTTGAAATTGCCAAAAAATTGGAAGAAGTTGCCTTGAGCGACCCATATTTTGTTGAGCGTAAACTGTACCCTAATGTTGATTTTTACTCAGGCATTATTTACACTGCTTTAGGCTTCCCAACAGATATGTTCACTGTGCTGTTTGCGCTTGGGCGTTTACCAGGATGGATTGCCCAGTGGAAAGAAATGAAAGCCAATAAAGAACCTATTGGCCGTCCGCGCCAGATTTATGTGGGGGCAACGGATAGGGAATATACTGATATAAAAGATAGATAACCTTATAAGTAGCGATGGGTTTAAATCCACCGCTATGAATGAATTTAAAAGCCCGACGTTAGCCGGGCTTTTTTTTGTAAAACACATGACCACACGCGAACTACTTAAACAATATTGGGGGCACGATAACTTCCGGCCGATGCAGGAAGAGATCATCGCCTCGGTATCGCAGGGGCACGATGTGTTGGCGCTGCTGCCTACCGGCGGTGGCAAATCGGTATGTTTCCAAATCCCTGCGCTGGCAAAGGAAGGTATCTGCATTGTGGTTTCTCCGCTTATCGCCCTGATGAAAGACCAGGTGGAAAACCTAAAGGGCAAGGGTATTGATGCCGTGTCGATTGTATCCGGCATGAGCCGACGCGAAGTGGACATAGCGTTAGATAACTGTATTTACGGCTACACCAAATTCCTGTACCTCTCGCCCGAACGTTTGCTGTCCGAATTAGTACGCGAGCGTATTAAATACATGAATGTGAACCTTTTTGCGGTAGACGAGGCGCATTGTATATCGCAATGGGGGTATGATTTCCGCCCGCCATACCTGCATATTGCCGACCTGCGCGAATTGCACCCCAATGTGCCGGTGCTGGCTTTAACAGCTACCGCAACGGCAGATGTACGCGAAGATATACAGGAAAAACTGCTGTTTAAATCCGGAAATATTGTTTATCAGCAAAGTTTTGCCCGCAAAAATATCAGCTATGTGGTGCGCGATACCGAGAATAAAAGCCGTAACCTGCTGGATATTGCCAATAATATAACCGGAAGCGGCATTGTATACGTGCGTAGCCGCAAAGGCACTGCCGAGGTAGCCAAGTTTTTTAATGATAACGGTATTAAAGCCGATTATTACCACGCAGGGCTTAGCGCCGACGAACGCGCCGAAAAGCAGGAGGCATGGAAAAATAACCGTACCCGTATTATTGTAGCTACCAATGCCTTCGGGATGGGGATTGATAAGGCGGATGTACGCTTCGTGGCACACCTGGAGATGCCGGATAGCCTGGAAGCTTACTACCAGGAAGCCGGCCGGGCAGGCCGCGACGAACACAAAGCTTACGCTATTTTACTATATAACCATGCCGACCGCCTGCGCAAGGAACAAATGTTTTTGCAGAACTTCCCTTCGGTTGCGGAGATAAAACAAGCTTACCATTATTTGGCTAACTATTGCCAGGTGGCTTATGATACAGGCGAGGGCGCAAATTTTGACCTGGACCTGGGCGAATTTTGCAGCCGGTTTAAACTGGATGCTATTAAAACCCTTAACGCCCTTAAATTTTTAGAGCAAAACGAATATGTTGCATTTAATGAAAGTGTGTTTTTGCCATCGCGGTTTAGGTTTGAGGTGCTGAATGAAGAACTATACAATTTCCAGATACAAAACCCCGGGTGGGACCCATTTATTAAAACCCTGCTGCGTTCGTACGGCGGCGCGTTTGAAAATTACGTTCGCTTAAAAGAGTTCGACCTGGCACGCCGCACCAATATGAGCGTGCAGCAGGTGGTAGAAGGCTTAAACCAGCTACAGGGCTTTGAGTTGCTGAGCTACCTGCCGCAAACCGATAAGCCCCAAATAACATGGATAAAGGCGAGGCAGCACGCCAACGATGTTTATATTAATAAGGCAGATATTGAAAACAGAAAGGCCAACTATCGCCGCAAAATGGAGGCCGTTTTTGCCTATGCCGAGCACAGCCGCTGCCGCAGCCAAATGCTGCTGGCCTATTTTGATGAACCAAATGCCGCCAAATGCGGCGTATGCGATGTATGCCTTGCCGAAAAACGCCGAAAGAACGCCGCTGAAATTTTTGAGAACATTACCAACGAGATAGTGCAATTATTAAGCATTGATACCTATACTGCAACCCAGTTGATAACCGAACTAAAACTGGGCACCGAAAAAGAAAAGATAGAAACCCTCCGCACGCTTTTGGATGCCGGTAAAATTAAAACCGACGGGGAGAAGTATTATTTGTAGGGATTATGATTTCTCTCATTTAACATACTCTCGCAGATAGCTTTCTTTTTGTCTTGATTCTTGCCTCTTGATTCTAACTTCTTTCCCCTGTTACACCTTTTTCGCCGTTGTAAATACCCCGTTCACCGATGTAATCCCGCCGTACGTCTAATAGGCGGTATTTTGCTGTAACGTTTCCTGATTGGGGGCGTCATATGGATGTATTTAATAAAACGAAAAACACAAAAAGAACTCACAATCAAAATATTAGGAATCATGAAAGCAAAATTTTTAACCATAGCAACCATCTTCACTTTTGCCTTAGGTACTGTAACAACAACCTTCGCAGCTACCAATAACAACGAAGAAGTAGCAACCGTTTTAACCAACGTAAGCCAGATAAACAAGATCGAGATCCGCGGTAATGTGCAACTGTTTGTATCAGATGGTACTGCCGACCAGGTGAAAGTTTACAACCGTTACTACGCCGAAAGTGCCATGGTACAAAATGATAACGGTGTACTGCGCATTGCATCATATAACGCTAAAACCCTGGTAGTTTGGGTAACTGCTGCCGACCTGCGTAACATCACCGCTTATGATAACGCCGAGGTAAAATCATTTGGCAACCTATCTAAGATTGACCTGGAGGTTAACCTGTATAACAACGCATCGGCACAGTTGAACCTGGATGCCTTTAAAGCAAACATCACCCTGAACGACCGCGCTAAAGCCGACCTTACCGGTAACGTAACTGACTATACCTTAACCCACGACCAATCGACCAGCGTAAACCAAAGCAACCTGGTAGCAGTAAATAAGGCTGATAAAACCACCAACAAGTTTACCCCCGCTAAAGAAGACTTAGCCACTTTGTAAGCACTACTTTTGCAAAAGTTCAACATATATTCTGCAGCCACCGCGTAAGCGGTGGCTTTTTTGTTTTTGGGTAAACCTAACGACAGACGACACAACTGTACGATTCGTACAGTTCGTACAACTTCGTACAGCCCGTATCACTTTTCGCACAAGTTCGTACAGTTTCGTACAACTTCGTACAGTTTCGCACAGTTTCGTACAGCAAAAAAGCGTGTTGCGGAAATCTGCGTTTTTCTGTGGTTTTTCGGTGCTTTTCTTTGAAAAAAGGGCCTTATTGATTCTTTTCGGAAAAGCTTATAAAAAGGGGGGATTTAGGCCGGATAACCTTACCGAAATAAAGGGGCGAGAAAAGAATTGCCAGGATTGTTTAATTCTTTTCCGGGCCAGAGACCTGCGACGTCTCCACCGTAAATTGGTCGGTGTCTTTAAGGGCCACGATTTCTACTTTTGCGCCAGTTTTCCTGGCCAAACGCTCAGCCCTCTAATCCACATTCCTCTTTCGCCGGGGCAATTCCGCCGTTTACCGATATAAACCCCCACTGTGTCTAATTTACACTATTCGGCTGTAACGTTTCCGCGTTGGTATCGTCTTATCTATGTATTAAGTTACTAAACAACACAAAGTATTCAAAATCAAAATATTACTACCATGAAAACTACAATATCCACCATCTTAGCTATCGCAGTATTAGCTTTGGGCAGCACAAATTCAAGCTACGCTTCTGTGAAAAATAACAACGAAGAAGTAAGCACCATATTAACAAACGTAAGCCATATCAGCAAAATAGAAGTACACGGAAACGTTGAGCTTTACGTATCAGACGGCAACACCGACCAGGTGAAAGTTTACAACCAGTACTATGCCGAAAGCGCTTTGGTACAAAGCCAAAACGGCGTCTTGCGCATATCATCGTACAAAGCCGAAAAATTGGTAGTTTGGGTTACCGCAAACGATCTGCGCGAAATATCAGCCTACGATAACGCAGCTGTAAAATCATTCGGCAGCCTGTCAAAGATCGACCTTGACGTTAACCTGTACAACAACGCAACCGCATCGTTAAACTTAGAAGCTTTCCACGCCACCTTAACTGTAAACGATAATGCAAAAGCAACCCTAACCGGCAGCGTTACCGAATACAGCTTAAAATATGCCGACACTGCAAGCGTGGTAAACGATAACTTCATCACCGTTAACGAAAGCAAAATACAGGTACCGGCCGCGGGCAAGAGGGACATAGCCGGTTTATAATAAGCATCTTTCACAATTCCACATATACCTTAAAAAGCTGTTGTACCGCAACGGCTTTTTTTATTTTAAGTTTTAGTGTAACTTCAAGGCACCAATTGTCGTCCAAAAAACAAAAACCATCACATGAAAAATCAAGCTTCAAAAATATTCGTCCTATTGGCAGTGCTTTCGTTAAGCCTGCTATCATCCTCGTGCCGCAGGTTCCGCAAAGTACATGGCTCGGGCAAGGCTGCTACCGAAAAACGTACCGTTGTAGATTTTAGCAAGGTAGATGTATCCGGCGGTTTAAAAGTTACCCTTAAACAGGATAGCTCATCCACCGTAACCATTACTGCCGATGACAACCTGCTTAAATACATTAAAACCGAAGTGGATGGCGATAAGCTGCGTATTTACACTACCCGCAACCTGGATAGCCAAACGGAACTAATTATTGGCATAGGCCTTAAAAAATTGGAGGCACTGGAAGCATCGGGCGCTGTGGAGGTAAGCTCTATCGGGCGCATCACTACCGGCAACCTCGACCTTGGCCTATCGGGCTCTACCCATTTGGATATGGACATTAGCGCGGCAGACGTGCACACCGATGGCAGCGGCGCCACCGAATTGAAACTGAGGGGGCAGGCAGCATCGCACCATGTAAATCTGAGTGGCAGCGGTGATATTGATGCATTTGATTTTGTGGTTGGCAAATATAGTATAGAAACAAGTGGTGCCAGCCATTGCAAAATTAACGTATTGAAAGACCTTAGCGTACACAGCAGCGGCTCATCAGAAATTGAGTACAAAGGCAGCCCGTCAAACGTAAGCAGCGATAAATCGGGCGCGGCATCTATTACCAAGGTGGATTAACACCAAAAAACGGATACCGCTGTAACATTTTAAGGCTTAATACGACATGTTATTTTACAGATAACACTACTTAACCTTATATGAAAAAGTTTAAAAAATGGATGGCATACTTTGTCATCCTCATTGTTTTGATAGCTATATCAGCGGTATCCTACGTAAGCTTTGCGCTTCCTGATGTTGGCAAGCCCGAAGAAATAAAAGTTGTGGCTACCCCGCAACGGCTGGCACGCGGCAAATACCTGGCAAGCCATGTAGCAGTTTGTATAGATTGCCACAGCACCCGTAAATGGGGCGAATTTGCAGGCCCGATAGATACCAATGTGATTGGCGCAGGCGGCGAAAAATTTGATGCCGCAGTTAACTTCCCCGGGCTGGTTTATGTACCCAACATTACCCCATCGCACCTAAAAAGCTGGACGGACGGCGAACTTTTTCGCGCCATTACCGCCGGCGTTAAAAAAGATGGCTCCGCTATTTTCCCTATAATGCCTTACACCAGTTACGGTAAAATGGATAAGGAAGATGTGTACAGCATCATCGCCTACATTCGTACCCTAAAGCCGGTTGAAAACAGCTCGCCTGCACGCCAATTGAATTTCCCGCTTAATTTGCTGGTGAACACCATGCCGCAAAAAGCTGCTTTAGGTAAGTTGCCAGCCCAAAATGATACTTTAAAATACGGGCAGTATTTGGTGCAAGCCGCCGCCTGTGCAGATTGCCATACTAAGGCAGTGCAAGGCAAGCGGGTAGCGGGGATGGATTTTGCCGGCGGTAACGAATATGGCCTGCCGGGGGGAGGGGTGTTGCGCTCGGCTAATATTACGCCAGATATGCAAACAGGCATAGGCAGCTGGACCAAAGAACAGTTTGTGGCCCGTTTTATGCAGTACGCTAATGGCAGCGCAAAGCCGGTTGCAGTTAAACCCGGCGATTTCCAAACCATAATGCCCTGGTGGAAATACGGCGGCATGCAACAGCAGGACCTGGAGGCCATGTACGCTTATCTGCACACCCTTAAGCCCGTAAGCAACAAGGTTGTAAAATTCGAAAACAAACCCGCAGCCAAATAATTTCTCAAAATAAATTCATACTTTTGCGCCTCTAAAAAGCTGCCATGCGTTTTAATAATTCGCATGGCGGTTTATTTTGAATTAAAAAACTACCCGGTAAAAAGATGAATATATCACAGGAAAAAGTTGATAACCTTAACACGGTTGTAAAGATCAATTTAAACCCGGCTGATTATCAGCCACGCGTTGAAAAAGCAATTAAAGACCAAGCAAAAAAAGCAAAGATCCCTGGCTTCCGCCCGGGCATGGTTCCGCCGGCACACATTAAAAGGATGTACGGCAAAAGCATTTTGGTTGACGAGATCAACAACATGCTAAGCGATACTTTGAACAAATACCTCGAAGAAGAAAAACTGGAAGTACTTGGCCAGCCTTTGCCAAAACGCGAAGACGAGCGCAAAGAATACAACTGGGATTTTGCCGACGATTTTGAGTTTAACTACGAAATTGGCTTAGCGCCCGAGTTTGAGATCGACTTTACTTCTAAAGACCAGATAACCCAGTATATCATTAAAGCTGATGAAGAAACATTGGCCCAAAGGGTTAAAAGCATCCGCCGTGCTTATGGCAAAATGACAAATCCTGACGTATCGGCAGACGATGATGTTCTTTATTCCGAATTAGTACAATTATCTCCGGATGGTTCTGTTTTTGAGGATGGCATTAGCAACACGGCATCTGTACGTTTAGACCTGATAAAGGATGAAGCCATTAAAGCATCATTAATAGGCCTGAAAAAAGGTGACGAGTTAACGCTGGATATCCAAAAAGCTTATGGCAATGATGCAGCTAAAATTGCAGGCCTGCTTAAGATAGACGAGGAAACAGCAGCTGATTTAAAATCGAGCTTTAAACTAACGGTAAAAAATGTGAACCGTTTGGAAGAAGCCGATTTGAACCAGGAGTTCTTTGACAAATTATTTGGTGAAGGTAACGTAACTACCGAAGAAGGTTTTAAGGAAAAAATTACTGAAGAAGTAGAAGGAATGATGCAGCAGGACAGCGAACGCAAACTGCAGAACGATATTTACAACTACAGCCTTAACAAAACGCAATTTAACCTGCCCGATGAGTTTTTAAAACGCTGGTTGAAAGCAACCAACGAAAAAATATCAGCAGAGGAACTGGAAAGTGGTTACGCCGATTTTGCAAAAAACCTGAAATGGACGCTGATAGCAAACAAAATTGTGAAAGATGGCAACATTGATATTAAATACGAAGAAGTATTTAATTACGCAAAAATGAGTTTAGACCAGCAGTTCCGCGCGTACAGCCAGCAATCGCTTCCCGAGGAGCAATTGGCGCAGTACACCGTGCAGTATTTGCAAAACAAAGAGCAGGCAAACAAAATATTTGAGGAAGTAAAAGCCGTTAAGGTTTTTGATTACGTAAAAAGCGTAATTACCCTCGATAAAAAAGAGATCCTGTTTACAGATTTTAACAAACTGGAAGACTAAGCACTTCTGTTTAATAATATCCTTTACCAAAAGCATTTGCCAAAAGCAAGTGCTTTTGGCGTTTAAAAGTATTTACCACAAACAAAACCACCATGTCATCTCGATAGAGCAGAAGGGGGAAAAGAGGGCAGGGGCGAATGAGAGATCTTGTTAGCCCTGCAAATCGAACCTGCATGGAGGCTTTGCATCGCTAACAAGATTTCTCCCTCGTTCCTCGGTTCGAAATGACAACACGGTTGTTTTTAGGAGTAAACAATTTTTACTTTGCACAAACTTTATTTCACCAAATCTATTCAACTAAAAACTATATTAGCCCCATAACCCAAAAGCATTTATATTATAACAAACACATATCATGAGCAGTAATATCGATAAGAACGAATTCCGTAAATATGCTGTTAAGCACCACCGCTTAAACGGCCTCACTGTAGATAAATACCTTTCCACCTTCGATCGTAACAGCCAGCCAAGCGGCATTTACAACCCAACCGGCATGACGCCCTACATCATCGAAGAGCGCCAGATGAATGTGGCCCAGATGGACGTGTTCTCGCGTTTGATGATGGACCGCATCATTTTCCTTGGCGATGCTATTTACGACCAAAACGCAAACATTATACAGGCTCAATTGCTATTCCTGCAATCGGCAGATGCCAAGCGCGATATCCAGATCTATATCAACTCTCCGGGTGGCTCGGTTTATGCCGGTTTAGGTATATATGATACCATGCAGTTCATCAGTAACGATGTGGCTACCATTTGTACAGGCATGGCAGCATCAATGGGTGCCGTATTACTTTGCGCAGGTACAGCAGGCAAGCGTGCAGCATTACCACACTCACGGGTGATGATACACCAGCCATCAGGCGGTGCGCAGGGCCAGCAAAGCGATATCGAGATCACTTATCACGAGATCACTAAACTGAAAAAAGAACTATACCAGATCATCGCCGACCATAGCGGTGCTACCTACGAAAAAGTTTGGGAAGCATCAGACCGCGATTACTGGATGATTGCCGAAGAAGCAAAAGAATTTGGTATGGTTGATGAAGTTTTAAAAGGGAACAGTAACAAAACAAAATAATCAGTTGCCTGTAACTCTAAGGGTTGCACAATTGCAATTAAATTTTTAATTGATTATTTTTGATAAAACCAATTAGCAGATGAACAAGAACAGCAAGGAGATCAGGTGCTCGTTTTGCGGCGCCGGTAAACAGGACTCCCTGATGCTGATAGCAGGGCTCGACGCGCATATCTGCGATAAGTGCGTTAACCAGGCTAACGAGATACTGGCAGAAGAGCTAAAAGTACGTAAGGTGAAAGCTTCGCCATCGTCGCCTGCTATTTTAAAACCGGCAGAAATAAAATCGCACCTGGACCAATACATCATTGGGCAGGACGATGCAAAAAAAGTGCTGGCGGTTTCGGTATACAACCACTACAAACGCCTTAACCAGCGGGTAGAAAAGGACGAGGTAGAGATAGAAAAATCGAACATTATTATGGTGGGCGAAACCGGTACGGGTAAAACCTTACTGGCCAAAACCCTTGCCAAAATTTTGAACGTTCCTTTCTGTATTTGCGATGCTACGGTACTAACCGAGGCCGGCTACGTGGGCGAGGATGTGGAAAGCATACTTACCCGTTTGCTGCAAAGCGCAGATTATGATGTGAACACTGCCGAACGCGGTATAGTTTATATCGACGAGGTAGATAAAATTGCCCGCAAAAGCGATAATGCATCCATTACCCGCGATGTAAGCGGCGAGGGGGTACAACAAGCCTTATTGAAGATTTTGGAAGGAACAATGGTTAACGTACCGCCGCAGGGCGGCCGTAAACACCCCGACCAGAAGATGATCACCGTAAACACCAGTAACATCCTGTTTATTTGCGGCGGCGCGTTTGATGGTATCGACAGGAAGATCGCCAACAGGCTGCGTACCCAAACCGTGGGTTACAAAATGAAGCGCGATGACAGCGAGGTGGATATGAAAAACCTGTACAAGTACATCACCCCGCAGGATTTAAAATCGTTTGGGTTGATACCCGAGCTGATAGGCCGTTTGCCGGTACTTACCTACCTTAACCCATTGGATAGGGATGCCCTGCACAACATATTAACCGAGCCCAAGAACTCGTTATTGAAACAGTATAAAAAGCTGTTTGAATACGAGGGCGTAAAGCTGGAGTTTGATGTGGATGTTTTAGATTTTATTGTTGATAAGGCAATGGAGTTTAAATTAGGCGCCCGCGGGCTGCGATCTATTTGCGAGGCTATTATGATAGATGCCATGTTCGAGTTCCCGTCTAAAAAGGATGTGAAACGCTTAAACGTGAATTTAGATTACGCAAGAGAGAAGTTTGAAAAATCGGACCTTAAAAAATTAAAGGTAGCTTAACAATAAATTGGCTTAAAATAGCTATCTTTGTATTACAATACAACGCAGCCCTGGCGATACCCCGCCGGGGTTTGCTGTATAAAAAGGTTTTTGAACGCCCCCAAAGGAATTCGCCGATGGGTTAAAAATAAGGAGAACTCAAAATGAACGAACAATTAGATGTTAAAAAAGACGATGCGCCAAAAGATGCAAAAAAGGTAAAAGAAGTAACCTCGCCGGTAAAATCGGGCCTAAAAACAAAAGATGCTATTGTTGCCAACTGGCTGCCCCGCTACACCGGCCGCCCGCTTGATGCTTTTGGCAAATACATCATCCTCACCAACTTTTCTAAATACCTGCAGCTGTTTTCTGAATGGAACGAGAATGCGCCGATAATGGGTTTGGATAAACCGATGCAAAGCGTAACCGCCAACGGCATCACCATTATCAACTTTGGGATGGGCAGCTCGGTAGCGGCAACCGTAATGGACCTGCTTACCGCCATACACCCCGAGGCCGTGATATTCCTTGGTAAATGCGGCGGCTTAAAAAAGAAGAATAATGTAGGCGACCTTATACTGCCCATAGCGGCCATTCGCGGCGAAGGCACATCAAACGATTACCTGCCTGCCGAAGTGCCCGCATTGCCGGCCTTTGCTATGCAGAAAGCCATATCAACTACCATACGCGACTTTGGCCGCGATTACTGGACCGGAACCTGCTACACCACCAACCGCCGCGTTTGGGAGCACGATAAAGACTTTAAAAAATACCTGAAGGACCTGCGCGCCATGGCGATTGACATGGAAACGGCAACCATCTTCACCACGGGCTTCGCCAACAAAATACCAACCGGTGCGCTGTTGCTGGTATCCGATCAGCCGATGATACCCGAAGGCGTTAAAACCGCCGAAAGCGATTCGACTGTAACCGAGCAATTTGTAGAAACCCACCTGCGGGTAGGTATCGAATCGTTAAAACAACTTATTAATGGCGGGTTAACGGTGAAGCACCTTAAGTTTTAAAGGTTCACCAAGTTCATTAGTTCATTGATGCAAAGCTGATGACAAAAGCATTTGCTACTAATTTTTGCCAAATATAGAACGCCAAAGAGCCTGCATTAGCGGGCTCTTTGGCGTTTATAAACAATCGTCATCCCGAATTTATTTCGGGACCCCACACGGCAGGTATTCAGCACGCAAATCTGCCTGCAAAGGGTAGGGTTTTGTGGCTACTTTTATGATGGGGTGCTGAAACGAGTTCAGGTTCACTAGTTCACTGGTTCATTCGTGAAAAGGCTACCTTATCACAAGCAACAACGCAGTCTCTACGCCGGACAAGGCGGTTTGCAAATCGGTTATGCAAGCAGGTTGCTTGGTGCCTCAATAACGGGGGGATAATAAAAAGGCCCGAAAGCATTTGCTTTCGGGCCTTTTTATTATATCTTGATTCTTAATTCTTAATGTCTTGAATCTCGCCTATTACAACTGACTCGGCGCCAATTCCAGGTGGTATTTTACCAGGCTATCTATAGGCGAGCGGATGATGTTGCCAACGGTCATGCCGTTTTCTATACAAACTTCTTCCAATACGTTGCGGAAGTTGTAACCTACCGAACCTATGCAATTGAAAGTATATTTTTGATAATCGGGGTAGTGAGTAACCAGGTTTTTAAAGAAATCCTCAAACGAGGTGCGTACCAGGTTGCGCGAGTATTCGATATTTACATTATTATCGTAAACAAACTTGCTGAAGCTGGCGCAAAAACGGTTTGCACGTGGCTGGGTGTAAACAATCTCGTTGATGTCATCAGGGGTTAATTTAAATTCTTCCCAAAATGTTTTGCGTACAGCCTCGGGCATGTAGCCGCGCAGGTAATCTACCAATAGTTTTTTGCCAATGTAGCAACCGCTGCCTTCGTCGCCCAGGATGTAAGCGCCCGAATCGATATTGTTCACTACATCTTTACCATCATAAAGGCAGGTATTGGTACCGGTACCCAAAATGGCCGCAAAGCCTTCGCTGTTGCCAAGCAATGCGCGGGCAGCTGCAAGCAAGTCGTGCCCAATGTTTACTTTCGATTTAGCGAAAACAACCTGCATGGCTTCTTCCACCACTTTACGCATCTCCGGCGTAGAGCAGCCGGCGCCGTAATAGTTAACTTCAGTAATATTATCTTTCTCCAAATCGGTAGGCAAACTTTCCTTCAGGGATTGTATGATGTAATCTTTAGGAGCAAAATACGGGTTGTAACCTTCGGTGTTAAAATACACCTTTTTACCTTCTTCAGTAACCAGGCACCAGTTTGTTTTGGTTGAGCCACCGTCAGCAATTATGATCATAAAATAAAGAGTTTTTAAAAAATTGGGTTAAAAGTATGATTAACTTATTGTAAAAAAAACACTTGGTACTTTTAAAGCTATTTTTTGTAAAATGCACAGCGAAAAACGCCTTTTTATGCAAAAAATTAAACTTTTAAAGGCTTTTGGTAGCATTTTTTACCGCCAAATTTATCTGTCAAATTAACATATAAAATGCCCCGGTTGCCCTTAATACCCAGCGAGGTAACAGGTGCAATTATATATAATATTTTAACAATTATTAACGCAATATTACCCGCACATTAAAAAAAACTGCTAAAAAGGTAGTTTTAGTGTGTAAAAGGTACACTATTTATTTTAAAGCAGCTAATTAAAGTTAATGATAGGCCAATGCAGGCCGGTAAATTGCAGGTATAACAGGCCGCTATACTTATATTAGCCACGCTAACAAAGCTTATCATAGTGCAGCAATACTACGGTGTATTTATGCTGTTTGTGGAGGCACAATAGCTACATCCTCAATCTTAACGACACCGAGCGGCCAAGCGCCTGTATTAAATTAGGGTCTAAAGAGGTATCACCCTCTTTAAGCGTCCAAACCATCTTGGCGTCTTTTACCAATTCTACTTTTTCGCCGTTTAGCAACAGTTCCAATTCGGTAGTGTTTTGGCCTATCAGTTTGCTGTTAACAATCTGGTAAACATAATCTTTATCATCAAAAGTAATTCTCAGCGGCAGCCCCATATTCACGATCCTCGGCTGTAAAGATAAGTTTATTAATAGTTAAAACATTTAAAGTTTTTCTTTCGTATAATATAAGATAAAAGTTGTTTAACGTAATTTATGGGTGTCCGTATCCATTATTTGTATTTTTTAATGGCTTTCATGGTGCTGGGTAATCATGTGGCGGCCCTTACTATAACCTATAGCCCCTCCACCAATGTTTATACTATTAGTACGGCTATTACAACCCTTACGCCTACGGTTGGCAGCGGCCCGGTTGGGGCTTTTGGTTTTGGTACCGCCACAGCACTTACGGGTGCAACTTTAAATAATCCCCGGGGGATAGCCATTGATGCTTCGGGCAATATTTATGTAACCAACAGCGGCAATAACACCATCAGCAGATATAATTCAAGCGGTACGTATTTAGGCACTTTCGGAACGGGCGCTACAATGTCGTTTCCAAAAGACCTGGTTTTTGATTCATCGGGCAACGCCTATGTATTAAACCTTGGTGCTACGCCTGGTACAGGCACCGTATATAAGTATAATTCCAGCGGTGTTTACCAATCTACCATACTCAGCGGCTTAAATTACGCGCTGGGAATTACCATTGATGCATCGGACAATATCTATATTGCCGATCAGGGCGCTGTTACAGTAACAAAATACAGTACCAGCGGCACGCTTTTACTTTCGTTGCCAACTACCAATTTTAGCACCCCTCTTGGGGTGGCTACAGATGCATCAGGTGATATTTATGTGTTGAATAACGGTACCGGCAATGTCACCAAATATAATTCGGCCGGTACATTTCAATCAACTTTTGTTAGCGGGTTTACATCGGCGCAAGCCATAGCAATTGATGGTGCCGGCAATATTTATGTATCCGACAATGCTGCTACAAATGTTGTTAAGGTGTATAATTTAAGCGGCACATTGCTTACCACCAGAACGGTTACCGACGGACAGGGGGTAGCTGTTGACAAAAGCGGGAACATGTTTGTGTCAAGTTATTATTCTAACCAGATGAATAAATTTGCACCAACCGGCGGGTATTTTTTGAGTACCAGCTTACCGGCGGGTTTAAGCTTTAACAGCTCTACAGGCGCTATTAGCGGCACGCCAACAGTTACAATGGCTACAACCACCTTCACCGTTACAGCCTATAGTGGTGCCACCGTTGCAACTACTACCGTTACTATAACCGTAAACCCAACCGTCCCTACCGGTACGGGCGGTTCAACCTGTAACTCGGGCACGGTATTGCTTACGGCTTCGGGCAGCACGCCATCGGGCGGGGTGTATTCCTGGTACGCGGCCCTTACTGGTGGCTTTGCATTGGCAACAGGGGCAACGTATACTACGCCAACTATAACCGCTACTACTATTTATTATGTAAGCTATACACAAAACGGCGCAACAAGCACCCCCCGCACTGCGGTAACGGCAACCGTAAATGCCTCGCCTGCTATAGCCACCGCGCCTACAAGCCCTACGGCCAGCTTATACCTTTCTTATCCCTTTACCGGTAACGCCAGCGATGTATCCGGCAACAGCAATAATGGTACACTGCAAAACGCCCCAACAAGCACTACAGACCGTTACGGAGTAGCGGGCAGCGCTTATAGTTTTAACGGTACAAGCCAGTATGTTAGCACAACTACATCTACTGCATCGCCCGGCCCGCAAATTTTTTCTATCAGCGTATGGTTTAAAACCAGTTCAGCGGGTGGCAAGCTGGTAGGCTTCGGTAACCTGCAAACCGGATCGAGCGCAAGTTATGACCGTCAGGTTTTTATGGGCAACAGCGGGCAAATTTATTTTGGGTTGTATATGTCTGGTACCCTTAAAACTATAAATACTGCCGCCTCTTATGCAGATGGTAGCTGGCACCACGCTGTTGCCACCGAATCGACTACTAACGGAGCCAATCTGTATGTGGACGGCGTGCTGCAGGCCACTGATGGTACACTGACAAATTCCCAGTCGTACGCTGGCTACTGGCGGATAGGCTACGATAATATGGCCTTCTGGGGAACCGCTCCAACCAATTATTATTTTAACGGATCATTGGACGATGTGGCTATTTATAAAACCGAGTTAACCGCCGCACAGGTTTATGCTTTATATGGGGGCGGCAGCGCGCCGGTGTGCGTGGGCAGCACCATGACTTTACAAGCCAATACGGTGGCCGGCGCTACCTACGCCTGGACAGGCCCAAACAGCTTTACCTCGGCTTTGCAAAATCCTACTATAGCCAGCGTTACTGCTGCAAACGCGGGGGTATATACGCTTACCGTAACCGGTACAAATGGCTGTACATCGCAGTTAAATGTAACGGGCGTAGTTAACAGTTCGGGGCCTGCGCTTGCCAGCGTGCCTACAAGCCCCGCTGCAGGCTTATATCTTTCGTACCCGTTTAGCGGTAACGCCAGTGATGTATCGGGCAACAGCAATAACGGCACGTTGCAAAATTCGCCTACGCTCACTACTGATCATTACGGCGCGGCAAACAGCGCCTATAGCTTTAATGGTACCAACCAATACGTCTCCACAACTACATCTATCGCATCGCCCGGCCCACAAAATTTCTCTATCAGCATATGGTTTAAAACCAGTTCGGCGGGGGGCAGGCTGATAGGTTACGGCGCAAGTCAAACCGGAGCAAGCGGTAATAACGACCGCCATATTTATATGAGCAACGCCGGGCTTCTTTATTTTGGCCTTTACCCATCGGCCTATAAAACTATAAATACCACCACGGGCTATGCCGATGGCAACTGGCACCATGTGGTGGCCACCGAATCGACAACCAACGGGGCCAACCTGTATGTAGATGGTGTATTGCAGGCTACTGATGCCACCATGAAAACCTCGCAATCTTTTGCCGGTTACTGGAAGGTTGGATATGATAATATGGTCGGTTGGCCAAGTGTCCCTACCAGTTTGTATTTTAACGGATCGTTGGATGATGTAGCCATTTATAACAGCGAGTTAACGGCTTCGCAGGTTTATGCTTTGTACGGAGGCGGTAGTGCGCCGGTGTGCGCGGGCAGCACCATGGCCTTACAAGCCAATACGGTAGCCGGCGCCACCTACGCCTGGACAGGGCCAAGCAGCTTTACCTCGGCTTTGCAAAACCCTACTATAGCCGGCGTTACTGCGGCTAACGCGGGGGTATATACACTTACCGTAACCAGTACAAGCGGCTGTAGCTCGCAACTGAGTGTAACAGGGGTGGTAAATGCCTTGCCATCCGCTACATTTACTGCCACCTCAACGGTTAGTATTAACTCAGCCGCAAGCATTACTTATACAGGGACAGATCCTTCAACATCCACCTACAGTTGGGATTTTAATGGCGGCACACCTTCAACCGGCACCGGCCAGGGGCCCTTTAATGTGCAATGGGCCACAACAGGCACAAAAACAATAACGCTAAACATCACCAATGCCAACGGGTGTACAAATAGTTCAACACAATCGGTTACGGTGGCTGCTTCCTACGGAAACTACGCGTTTCAGGATGCCATTACGCTAAACACAACCTCGCTTGGTATTACCTCCAACCTTACCAATTTCCCGGCACTGCTAAGTATACAGGATAACGATTTGATCATTTCAAACACCTGTGCCGATAAGGTACAAAACCCCAACGGCCCCAATTATGATTTTGCATTTGTAAGCGGTGCAAGCGAGCTTTATTACCAGGTAGAAAGTTATAACCAAACTACCGGCACCTTACTGGTGTGGGTACAAATACCCAGCTTAACGTTTGCGGCAAACAATGTGATAACATTTTATTTTGGGTCAAAATCGCCTCCTGTAACACACAACGCTGCGTTTTTTGCGAATACCTGGGCAAGCAATTATTTGGCCGTGTTTCATTTTAACGAGGCAAGTTATACCGGTTCGGTGGCTGATGGTACCGCCGGCGGGCATACCGGCACAACAAGCGGCATGACCTCTGCCGATCTTGTCGCAGGTAAAATTGGTACCGCCTACAGCTTTAACGGATCGACTAAAAAAATTACCACCAACGCCGTATCAACTACCGGGGCTTTTACCTTATCGGCCTGGGTTAAATTAGGCGCTACCGGGCTCGATCAAAAAATAATGACAAACCAGGCCGCAACGGGAGGCTTCTCCGGTGGCTATAAGCTTGCTGTTTTTACAACTAATTACCCGGAAGTGGAATCGGGCATTGCTTCCAACAGGGCCAGCACACCCAACCCTACAGCTTTGGCCAGCGGCACCTGGTATTATGTGCAAGGTGTTTACACCGGTACAACGCTTAGCACTTATGTAAATGGAGTAGCATATAAAACTTTAACAATCATCAATAACCCATCGGCCAATGCAAACTTTTATATTGGAGTTGGCGAAGGAGGTACCGGCTTTTATTTTAATGGAACAATTGATGAGCCCCGGGTATCAAATGTGGCAAAAACTCCCGATTGGCTTAAAGCGGAGTACGGCAATCAAAATAACCCGGTAACGTTTACAACTGTTGGTACAACCTTAACCAATATAACCAATGCCGCAGCCATACCCGGCGCCTTAACTTATACTTATAAAGGGGTTACAGGCACTTATACCGATGCTGCCAACTGGGATAACACTACTGCCGGAACAACCAACCAGGCGCCTGCCTTTGATGGCACAGCCAACTTAATTATCCCTACCGGAACGAGCATTGCACTTAACAGTGATGCTGCTGTTTACGGGCTTACCCTAAGCGGAACGGCCACCGTAAGCCTGAGTGCCAATTTAAGCGTTGCCTGCAATATATATAACCAGGGTACCGGAAAAATAGACTGGAATAATTTAAACACATCAAAAATAACCTGGAACGGCAGCAGTGCTACCCAAAGCTACAACGGCTCAACATCTACCGGGTATGCCCATGTGGGTACCATGGAACTGAATAATTCGGCAGCCGGAACCTTAACTATCAACAATGATACTTTGGCTATTTACAGCCTGCTGACGATCACTAAGGGAAGCCTGGTGGTTGCTACCCCCGGCACCCTTACTTTAAAAAGTTCGGCAACGCAAACCGCCGCTGTAAGTGTTATTACCAACCCTGCGTATAAAATAGATGGCTACGTAAATGTAGAGCGCTATTTAACCGGCGGAGGGTTGGCGGCCAACCGCGGCTACAGGCTAATGTCGTCTCCGGTTAACCAAACGTCGGCAACCATAGCGTCTACCAATACCTTTGGGCTTAGCTACCTTAAGCCTCACACTTATTTAAATGTTACCTATCCGGGTGTATTTACGGGCGGCCCCGGCGGCACAGGCAGTGGTTTTAGTGGGGCAAGCATTGGGCCCACCATTTATTTGTATAAAGAAACGTTGCCTGCCAGCAATACAACCTATATTTCTGGCAAGCACGTAGGCATTTCGGCAATAACGGTATCGGGTTCGCTAACCAGTACCACAACAGGCACCACCGCCACAGTTACAACCATACACGCAACAGATCCAACAGTAACTACCTCCATCCCGGTAGGTAATGGCTTTTTATTTTACTTTGTAGGCCCTGGCACACGCAGTACCGGTAGTTCTACGGTGCCGCCAAATGATGCGGTGATTACAGCCAACGGCTACTTAAACCAGGGTACCTTTACGGCCAACCTTTGGTATACCGCTACGGGTGGCGTGGGCAAGTTATCAAACTCGGCAGCAGCTTCGCCAGGTTATAATATGATGGGCAATCCATACGCGTCAAGCTTAAACTTAAATACGGTTTTAACAGATAATACCGCAAGTATTGATGGTATTTATGTATTAGGCAGCAGAACGGGCGGCAGCAACCAAAACTACGTTGCTTATGTAAACGGAGGCACCTCATCGCCGGCTGCCCAGGGTTATGCCGTAAGTGGCGGCGGTTTTATTGTGCATGTTAAAAGCGGCGTAACTAACGGCACACTTACCTTTAACGAGGCGCAAAAAGCCCCAACACAACAGCTTACCGGTACGGGCCTTATTATGAATGCGCCTAAGGCCGATAACATGATAGTTGACGGTAAATTTGAGAAAACACCATCAAAAGGCTTAATGGTATCGCCCACTACAAACGCACTTACCGGCCTTTATATGAAAATGGAAAAGGACAGCCTGATATACGATTATTGCGGCATTTATTTCAAAAGCGATTACTTAGCAAAATTTGGCGACGGCGATGCGCGCTACCTTACCGGCCCCACAGCAACCGTAAGCATGGCCAGCCTATCGGCAGACGGCGTTGAAACCGCGGTTAACCTGCTGCCCGATTATCATAAAGGCAGCCGCACAAAACTGAAAGTAAGTGCAACAGCAAGCGGCTTGTACTATATAAAAATAGAAGGCATACGCAATATTGATACTTTATATGATATTTACCTGATTGATAACTTTAAAAAAGATTCTCTGGATATACGCAGGTATGGTACATACGCTTTTAACCTGGTTAAAACAGATACCACAACCTTTGGCGTAAACCGGTTTGTACTATCTATTCAGCGCAAACCCATACTGGCTTTTGTACTGGCCAACTTTACGGGCAACAAAGTTGCCGAAGGGGTGCAACTGAACTGGAAAACGTATAACGAAAGCAACTATACGGGCTTTACCCTGGAAAGGCAAACCAACACCGGGGGATTTACAGCGATTTACGATAAGCAAAGCGATGGTAGTAACCACTATTCGTTTATAGATCGCCAACCTGCATCGGGCAACAATATTTACCGGTTAAAACAAAACGATATAGACGGTAAAATAAGCTACTCGGAACCCGTAAAAATATTTTACGATAAAATGGCAGGCAATGGCCTGTTCAGTATATTCCCTAACCCAACCGCCGAAATGATAAATGTAAGCATACCGTTTGTTCAAAAAACGGCCTCGTACAAAATGAGGCTGTACAACGCAGCGGGTAATTTAATTATGCAAAAAACATCAAACACAGGCAATTGGAGCGAGAACGTGAGCGATGTGAAACCCGGTGCTTATATTGTTGAGGTTATTAAAAACGACGGGACATCCATGGGGAAAGCAAAATTTATAAAAAGATAGGTTAAATAGGGTATGTAAGTAACAGGACGAGGCTGGTAAGGTGTGTTTAGTACAATCTCCTTGCATTTTAATAGCAAACACGCTGCTATGGGTAGTTTTAAACCAACTATTGCCATTTTGAGTATAAATTTGCATATTTGCACCGCTTAAATGCGATGGTCCTATAGCTCAGCTGGATAGAGCAACAGATTTCTAATCTGTAGGTCATAGGTTCGAATCCTATTGGGATCACCCCAAGCCCTTCTTTTAATTTAGAGGGGCTTTTTTGTTCATATGGTGTTAACCGGGCGCCTTCGGCCGTGTTGCGGATGGCCCCCGCTATTGCGCGGTAGCCTTCGGCGTAAACACCAGGTAAACTTCCCGGGGTATTACAACCGGGGGTAGTTCGGCACTTGCATACTCGTCCAGGTCAGTTGCGAATTTAAGCAACATTGTTACCCCAAGATCCGGGTGCGCAATATCTCTTCCCTTAAGCATCACAGTTAATTTTACCTGGTCATTATGCTCGAGAAAGCGAATGGCACCATCAAGTTTAGTTGCATACGCAGCGTCATCCATTCGTAAACGCACCCTCATTTCTTTCATCATAAACGTTTGTTGTTAATGTTCAATCCCGTTCCTTCTCAACTATACGTTTAGCCGAAATTGTTGTAAGATAAGGCAAAAAAGCGGCGCCCCAAAAATTGTATGCATAAATAACACGCTTTTCGCTTAAAAAATTAAAGCACGGTACCTAATATCGACGAGGCACAATCCGCTGTTAATTGGCACTATTAAATTTGTTAAAATGGCGCTTTTTGCAGGGCCGCTTTGCTATTAGTTTTGATGGTATATGAAAGCGATATACAAAGTAATACTGGTAAGCCTTGTTTGCGGGTTATGTACAGGGCCGTTTAAAACATCGGCACAGCAAAAGCCAGACGCCTCGAAAACCAAACGCGACGGCAGCCACGATTTCGACTTTGAGATAGGCACCTGGAAAACCTCGTTGAAACGCCTTCAGCATCCTTTAACGGGCGACTCATCCTGGATAGCATACAGCGGCACTACAACCGTGAGCAAGGTTTGGAACGGCCGCGCCAACCTGGTACAGCTTGATGTAAGCGGACCGGCGGGGCATATAGAGGCTTTAAGCCTGCGCCTTTACAATCCGGAGGCCAGGCAATGGAGCCTTAATTTTTCAAACGTAAGCGGGGGAACCATCAGCCAGCCAACTATCGGCGAGTTTAAAAATGGCCGCGGGGAGTTTTTCGACCAGGAAACATTTAACGGCAGGGCCATCCTGGTGAGGTTTATCATCTCAGAGATCACTGCGGATTCCTGCCATTTTGAGCAAGCATTTTCTGACGATGGCGGCAAAACCTGGGAGGTTAACTGGGTTGCGACAGATACGCGGGTTAAATAGCCGGATGGCGGGTATTTGCCGGCCTTATTATTAAGCCTGCCGCCTTATCCGACGTGCCGCTACGCGGCCATTATTGAGTGAAAACCCCACCCGAAAATTTATTTTTTTTTGAACCACAAAAATCCACTTGCTGGCTTTTAAATTGCACTGTACCGGTTTATGAGGAATACTGTACTTGTAATTGAGGATGAGCCCATCATTGGCGAAATGATGTGTATTTTATTAGAGATAGAGGGTTACAAGGTGGTTAGCCTTGGCGACACAGGTTTA
This sequence comes from uncultured Mucilaginibacter sp., assembly GCF_946481715.1. The sequence goes on from NZ_CAMLOV010000067.1 coordinate 25,378, forward strand.
GCCCGGCAAAAATTGGAGTCGAAAGAAATTGCGCTGGTAATGCTCGATCTTAATTTGGGAGGCGAAGACGGGCAATCTATGTGCAGGTACATTAAACAGCAGCCCGATTTTCAGGACATACCAGTGATCCTGGTGTCTGGTAACGCAGACCTCGAACAAATAAAAAACGAATGCGGTGCAGACGATTACCTCGCCAAACCTTTTGGACTGGAAGATTTTGTGAAAAAGGTAAATAAGTTGGCGGGGGCACGGGCCTAGTCTATCGCTGAACTAAGCGAGATAGCATGGCTGTGGCCTACACCAACAAGGGCGTACATAACCTTTTTTTGCCGTTGTCTACAATGAGAATAGGCTGTTTTGCCTGCCGTTTAATTTTGCAGCCGTGAAGTTGCTATTCTTCGCCTTCGTTGGCCTTGTGACCAACGAACACAATGCTGGTAAATAACGGGATGGCGTGATAAGCGCCAATGCTTGTAATCCGCCTGAAAAGTATGGCGGTCATTCCGTTAATCAAATACATCGGGAGCTGTTGTTGACAACACCAATAAAGGCGCAGCAAAATCCGCTTCTATTTCTATTTTGCTTCGCAACCGCCGATGTTGCCACCAGTATTGCCTTCGCCTATAATTTTATCACTAAACTTAAATAATCAGATAAGTTATTATCCCGCTGAATGTTATCTTTGTTAAGTTTTTCTTTATAT
>NZ_CAMLOV010000068.1 GCF_946481715.1 uncultured Mucilaginibacter sp.
TCAGCCGGTTAGAGCATCTGACTGTTAATCAGAGGGTCGCTGGTTCGAGCCCAGCCTCAGGAGCAAATGGTCTTTACATATCGTAAAGACCATTTTTTATTTTATATCATTTTTAAACCTGCGTTTGAAGCAATGAGAGCCCATATTTTGGTTCGAGCCCATTCTGCCACGGAGACTGGTTTGAAAATTCAAGAAGGAAAATTTGTGGATCAGCAATTTATTGTTTTTTAGTAGCTGATAAGGATATATACTATATAACCTGGTTCGATGTTTGGCTTTCGGGCAGCGTATCATTAATTACCAATAAATAAGTGCCTACAACCTTAGCTGCCAAGAGATATAATAGATCTAAGTATTTTTAAGATAAGATTATTAGTGGTGTTTGATAATATCACCACAGGCCGAGCCCGATACTCACCGTCAAAAATTAACGTTATCAACGGCGGCTCGATAGAACATCGTCAAATAACCCTATGCAGGACTTTGTTTGAAAAAAAATAAATTAATCAAAACAAACCATTGTTCCCGGTTGTTGTTTGTATTCAGATTTTTCGCAGAATCAATTTAACGCTTTACTTTTGGCTTCCCGCTATGGGGAGTTTACTACCTAATGTACCACTTATTGCAAAACCCATGCTATGGAATCAACTGTACTTGAACCCAAACACAAAAATTTTTCCCCTACCAACGATGCCGAGGACCGGCTTGATGTAAAAGAATTGTTAAATGTGCTTTCCCTGGTCAAAAATGGAAAACTGGATGTCCGGATGCCGGTCACGCAGGCCGGGATCAACGGCCGGATATGCGAAGTACTGAACGATATTATCGAAATGAATCAACGGCTGGTGGCCGAAATTTCATCCGCTGAAATAACCATAGGAAAAAAAGGGAATTTGGCCAAACGGATTGAATTGCCGGATGCGAAGGGTGAATGGGCCAGGGGCGTCAATTCTTTAAATAACCTTATTGAGGATCTGACGTCGCCAACGCTGGAGATTGCCGGCATGATTAACTCGGTAGCCAACGGCGACCTTTCCAAACATATCCCGCTTGAGATCAAAGGCCACCCATTAAAAGGAGAATTTTTGCGGATAGCCAAGGAATCCAACCAAATGCTTTCCAAGCTTCAGTTATTTTCGATGGAGGTAACTCGGGTGGCGCGGCAGGTAGGGTCAGAAGGCAAACTGGGCGAACAGGCCAAAATTAAAGGGGTTGCGGGCGTATGGGCCGAATTAACAGATTCGGTAAACCAAATGGCAGGTAACCTAACAGCGCAGGTACGTAACGTAGCGGCGGTAACCACAGCGGTAGCCAAGGGCGACCTTTCACGAAAGATCACGGTGGAAGCCAAGGGCGAAATACTGGAATTAAAAAACACTATTAATACAATGGTGGATCAGCTCAACTCGTTCTCATCCGAAGTAACACGGGTGGCGCTGGAAGTAGGTACTGAAGGTAAACTGGGCGGCCAGGCCAAAGTACCGGGCGTTGCGGGTACATGGAAGGATCTAACAGATTCTGTGAACCGAATGGCAGGTAACTTAACCTCGCAGGTGCGCAACATTGCCGGGGTAACCACGGCGGTGGCCAATGGCGACCTTTCTAAAAAGATAACGGTTGACGTGAAGGGCGAAATGTTGGAACTGAAGAAAACCATCAATACCATGGTGGATCAATTGAACTCCTTTGCCTCCGAAGTTACCCGTGTGGCGCTGGAGGTGGGTACGGAAGGTAAACTGGGAGGGCAGGCGCGCGTAAAAGGTGTAGGCGGTGTGTGGAAGGACCTTACAGATTCGGTAAACCAAATGGGCAGTAACCTCACCGACCAGGTGCGTAACATTGCCGGGGTTACCACAGCGGTAGCAAAAGGCGATCTTTCCCGAAAAATTACTGTGGATGCCAAGGGCGAGTTGTTAGAGTTGAAAAATACCATCAATACCATGGTGGATCAGCTAAACTCCTTCTCATCCGAAGTAACGCGTGTGGCGCGCGAGGTGGGTTCGGAAGGGCAACTGGGCGGACAGGCGAATGTGCCCGGCGTTGGTGGTACATGGAAGGATTTAACCGACTCGGTAAACCAGATGGCCGGAAACTTAACCGGGCAGGTGCGTAATATTGCCGAAGTAACCACAGCGGTGGCCAAAGGCGACTTATCTAAAAAAATTACGGTTGATGTACAGGGCGAAATGCTGGAGCTCAAGATCACCATCAATACAATGGTGGATCAGCTCAATTCATTTGGTTCCGAAGTAACGCGTGTGGCGAGGGAAGTTGGCTCGGAAGGGCAATTGGGCGGGCAGGCTAATGTGCCCGGTGTAGGTGGTACCTGGAAGGATTTGACCGACTCCGTAAACAAAATGGCCGACAACTTAACCTCGCAGGTACGTAACATTGCCGAGGTTACTACCGCGGTAGCAAAAGGGGACCTTTCGCGGAAGATCACCGTAAATGCGAAGGGCGAGTTATTGGAGCTGAAAGACACCATTAATACCATGGTGGATCAGTTGCGCGGCTTCGCGTCGGAAGTGACGCGTGTAGCGCGTGAAGTGGGTTCGGAAGGGCAATTGGGCGGGCAGGCCAATGTACCGGGCGTGGATGGCACATGGAAAGATTTAACCGACTCCGTAAATAAAATGGCCGGTAATTTGACCGCGCAATTAAGAAATATAGCCGATGTATCCATCGCAATTGCGAACGGCGATTTATCCAAAAAAATCACTGTTGACGTGCGCGGGGAGATCCTGCAGTTGAAAGAAACTATTAACACCATGGTTGATCAGCTCCGTGGTTTCGCATCCGAAGTAACCCGTGTGGCGCGTGAGGTGGGTACCGATGGTAACCTGGGCGGCCAGGCCTTTGTGCCGGGTGTTGCGGGCACCTGGAAAGATTTGACCGACTCGGTAAATCAAATGTCCAGTAACTTAACCTCACAGGTACGTAATATAGCCGAAGTAACTAAGGCAGTGGCCAGTGGCGACCTTTCAAAGACGGTTATCATCGACGTAAAAGGCGAGATTATGGATTTGAAAAACACCATTAATACCATGGTGGATCAGCTCAATTCGTTTGCGTCCGAAGTAACCCGTGTAGCCCGTGAGGTGGGTACTGAAGGTAAACTGGGCGGGCAGGCACACGTAAAGGGCGTAGGCGGTACCTGGAAGGATTTGACCGACTCTGTAAATCAGATGGCGTCCAACCTGACTGGGCAGATACGAGGTATCGCTAAAGTGGCTACTGGTATAGCCAAAGGTAACCTGAAACAGCGTTTATCCATTAACGCTTTGGGAGAAGTAGCGCAATTAACGGACACCATTAACGAAATGATAGACACGTTGGCTGTATTTGCCGATGAGGTAACTACGGTAGCGCGTGAGGTGGGTGTGCAGGGCCGGCTGGGTGGGCAGGCCAGCGTACCGGGCGCGTCAGGTACGTGGAAAGATTTAACGGAAAATGTAAATCAGCTGGCGCAGAATTTGACAGTGCAGGTGCGTTCCATATCAGAAGTAGCATCGGCGGTAACCAAGGGTGACCTGACCCGCACCATCCGTGTTGAAGCCAAAGGCGAGTTGGAAGCTTTGAAGGATACTATTAACCAAATGATTGCCAACCTAAAAGGCACTACACTGCGTAACCATGAACAAGATTGGCTGAAATCCAACCTGGCCAAGTTTGCACAGATGCTCCAAGGCCAAAGAGATAGAAACGCCGTTGCTAATAAAGTACTATCTGAATTGGCCGAATTGGTAAATGCCCGTTACGGCGCGTTTTATATTTTAGAACAGCCAGAGGGTGCCGATGAAATTAAATTAAAATTATTTGCCGGCTATGCTCAAAACAGCCGGAAATTAATTAACCAGGAATTTTCGTTAAGCGAAGGATTGGTTGGCCAATGTGCTACCGATAAGGAACGTATCCGGCTGGCCAATGTGCCGAATGAATACCTGCAGATCAGTTCGGGCATTGGCAATGCCGCCCCAATAGACCTGGTGATTTTGCCGGTGCTGTTTGAAAACAACGTGAAGGCGGTTATCGAGCTCGCCTCGTTCGAGAATTTCAGCGATACCCACATTGACTTTTTGGATCAGCTGACAGAAAGTATTGGTATCGTGTTAAACAATATAGAGACTAATACCCGTACAGAAGAGTTATTATCGCAATCACAATCATTGGCTGGTGAACTTTCGGCCCAACAAGAAGAGTTAAGGCGCGCCAACGACGAGCTGCACGACAAGGGGCGTTCGCTGGAAGAAAAAGCGGAACAATTAACCCTGACATCTAAATATAAATCGGAGTTTCTGGCCAATATGTCGCACGAATTGCGCACGCCGTTGAACAGCTTATTGATCCTTGCACAACAACTGTTTGAAAACCCCGAAGGTAACCTCACAGAGAAGCAACGTATGTTCGCCAAAACCATCCATTCCTGTGGTGGCGATTTGATTCAGCTGATCAATGATATCCTCGACCTTTCTAAGATCGAATCGGGCGTTATCGCGGCGGATGTGATGCCCGTAAGCTTTAAAGAGATCGCTTCGTTTGCCGAAGCGACCTTTAAGCCGATATCCGAAGCCAAGAACCTGAAGTTCGAGATCGAACTGGAAGAAAGCCTGCCCGAGCAGATGGAAACCGATATGCAGCGCCTGAACCAGATACTCAAAAACCTGCTTTCCAATGCCTTTAAGTTTACAGAAAAAGGGCGGGTCAAACTAAGCGTGTTCCGGCCGGGGGCGGGCCAGGAAAACCCGATGAGTGGCCAGGATACGGTGGCCTTCTCTATCGAAGATTCCGGCATCGGCATCTCCAAGAACACGCAGGGCATTATCTTCGAAGCCTTTCAACAGGCCGAAGGCTCTACCAGCCGTAAATACGGGGGCACTGGCCTGGGGCTTTCGATCAGCAAAGGTTTTGCCGAGTTGCTGGGTGGTACGATTACGGTAGGCAGTGAGTTGGGCAAGGGTAGTGTTTTTACTTTGTACCTGCCATTAAAATACAAAGAAGAGAAATCAGCGCCCCTTAAAACAAAAGAAAGCTCTCCGGTGGCCCATTTGCGCGCCAGTTTGATTGATACAACCGAGCTGGTGATAGATGATGACCGCCATAGTATTTTAGTGGAAGACCGGGTATTACTGGTGATCGAGGATGATCTTCGCTTTACCAAGATACTGATCGATAAAGCGCACGACCTCGGGTTGAAGGTTGTGGTAGCGATTAGTTACCTGGAGATATTTGACAGTATTCTTAAATATAACCCGATAGCGATCACGTTGGATGTAAACATGCCCGAATCTAATGGCTGGAAGATACTCAAACTCATGAAGACTGATGCGAACCTTCGCCATATTCCAATCCATGTGATCTCTGGCGAGGATAATAAACTCATGGCCTTTAAACATGGCGCCAAGACGTTCAGCCTTAAACCCCTATCCAATACTTCTCTGCACGAACTGATGGCTGGTATTGTGCATTTCCATGAGCATACCCGCAAACGGGTGCTGATCATCGAGGATAGCGAGAACGAATTGCAACGGCTTTCCGAGCTCCTGTCAAATGAACAGATTGAGGTGTTTGGCGCTACGACCGCTAAAAAAGGACTGGCCGTGCTGAAAAAGGAACTGTTCGACTGTATCATCCTGGATTTTGTCCTGCCTGATGCCAACGGGCTGGAACTGCTCAACAAGATTAATTTGCTCAAGCAGCGCGAAACCATCATTCTTCTGCACTCTGCCCGGGATTTTACTCAGGACGAATTGATTCAGCTAAAACGGCTGAACCACAAGATCATTACCAAAACCCCCTCCTCGCATATTTACCTGCTGGAAGAAATACTGGTCTTGCTGCATATCAACAAAAAATATATCAGCGAAAGTAAACTAAAAATGATCGATGGCATACGGGCAACCCCGGATGTGCTGGACGCCAAAAAAGTACTCGTCGTTGATGATGATGTGCGTAATTTATTCGCGCTTACCGCAGTATTTGAACGCTCCAATATCGAGGTGATTACGGCGGAAAGTGGACGCGAAGCGTTGGAGGTACTGAATAAGGACAAGGCTATTGATATTGTATTGATGGATATCATGATGCCCGAAATGGATGGCTACGAAACCATCCAGATTATCCGCAGAGAGCCAAAACATAAAAACCTGCCTATTATAGCGGTTACCGCTAAGGCGATGATCGGCGACCGGCAGAAATGCATTGCCTCGGGCGCGTCGGATTATATTACCAAACCAGTCAAGACCGAGCAGCTGTTATCGCTGATGCGGGTATGGTTGATTAAATAAATAAAAAAAACATTTAGCCGATGCCTGTAAAGATACTATTGGTGGACGATAATGAGAATAATCTGTTGTCGATGGAAGTGGCGCTGGAAAAGCAAAACTACAATTTTTTCCGTGCGAACTCGGGCAGGGAAGCCTTGCGGATACTGTTACATGAGGAAGATTTTACGCTGATCCTGCTGGATGTCAAAATGCCCATTATGGACGGGTATGAAACCGCAGAACTGATTTACCAACGGGACAAGCTGAAACAAATTCCGATCATTTTTATTACAGCACATGATTATGAAGAAGCGGCGATGTTTAAAGGTTACAAGGCCGGCGCGGTAGATTTTATTCGAAAGCCCTTTAACCCCGAGATCCTGCGTTCCAAAGTTGCCGTGTTTGCCGAACTGTACCGGAAAAACCGGCTCTTGCGCAGACAGGAGGAAAAACTACAACTCATTAATGCGGACCTGATGCAGCTGAATCAGGATTTGGAACAACGGGTATTGGAGCGGACGCTGGCGCTGGAGAGTATGAACCAGGAACTACAGGCACTTAACCTGTCGAAAGACAAGTTTCTGTCCGTCATGTCGCATGACCTGCGTAACCCATTGACGGCGCTATTGGCTTCATCGGGCAAATTAAGCGAAGAACCCGAAAACCTGAGCCCGGGGCAGGTAAAACAACTCGCTCAAATCATTCACCGTACTTCGAACAAACTGCTCAACCAACTAAATGAGGTGATTGACTGGGCTAAAAAGCAAAGCCAGAAAACCAGTTTTTATCCGGAAAAAGTGCACCTGGTTGTCGGTATTGAGGAAGCGCTGGAATTGTTAAAAGGCAACGCCCTTCAAAAAAAGATACGCTTGCAAAACCATATTCCCGCAGATATAGAAGTCATGGCGGATGCGCTGATGCTGCGTTCCATTGTGCAGAACCTGGTTACCAATGCCATTAAATATACTCCCGAGGGCGGCTCGGTAGCGGTCAACGCCAAAAGGGACGGGCAAATGGCCTGCATTTTTGTCGAAGATTCAGGCGTCGGCATGGCCCCCGAAGTGAAAGAGCGTTTATTCAGTACTTCCCGGCAGCCGTCGCAGTCGGGCACCAATAACGAACAAGGCAGCGGGCTTGGCATGGTATTGGTAAGCGACTTTGTTAACCAGCATGGTGGGCAGATACAAGTGGAAAGTACGCCGGGCGCGGGAACCACTATAACCTTTACGATACCGACTATATAAATAATTTGAGTTAGATACCTTTTAGATATGTAATGAGTAAAAAGATACTGATCCTGGACGATGATAGCGATATCCTTGAAATTTTAACGCTTATTTTGTCAGATGCGGGTTACGAGGTAAGCGCGTTAGAAAATGGAGAAATTATAAAAGAACAAATAGGCGAGTTTCAGCCTGATTTGCTCTTGATGGATGTCATGCTCGGCCCTATGGATGGCCGGATGATTTGCAGTAAAATAAAAAATGATCCCTCAACCGCAAATCTGCCGGTCATCCTGATTTCTGGTACGCATGACTTGGCGCAGTCGCTACACCAGCCCGGCGCACCCGATGATTTTGTGGCTAAACCATTTGATATGCAACAGTTACTGGCCAGGATAGCCAGGCAGCTATATTAACTGTGGAGATGCACTGGATACCCGATACTTGCCACTTTTATGCACCAGGCGTGCTTGTCCCGGTGCATAAAAACACAGTGTGACCGGTTGCAGTATAAGGTGCAATTTGAAGCGTTCTTATGATTTACCAAAGGATAGTATATTTACGGTAAATCATACAATACCTTCGCTATGAATCCTTTCCTTCTTGCCCTTAAAGCGCGTAATCTCACCGTAAAGATTCACCATCACTCCGCTTACCAGATCGTATTGTCGAACGACACACCCTTTAATTCGACCATCAACGGAACGCTCTACGAACGGATCTATGGTTTTTTGATCAAACCGCACGTGCCGCACTTTTGCGCGGCCGAAAAAGGGACGTTGAATGTTTTAAATATTGAGCCCTACTCCAATATAGGCTTAGAACTGGCCGGCAAATTTGCAGCAGATCAGAATTATATTGTCTTTGAATCACCATCCGAAACCAATACTTTCTTTCAGATGCCCAAAGACAGTTTGGCGATTAACCAGATAGTTGATGCATTGATATCCAAATTGCCTGCTATCAATTATGATGAGAGAGTGACGAAAATAGTGGATTACATCAAAACCAATTATTTCGAACAAAACATCACGCCGCAAACATTTGCCGATATCGTTTTTCTTTCTCCCTCGCGTTTAGCATACCTTTTTAAGCAGCAAACGGGCAGCAGCTTATCCAAATACTTATTGTGGACCCGGTTACGCCAGGCGATCTATCTCACCCTTTCTGAAAAAGATAGGAGCCTCACCGAGATTGCCTACAACACCGGCTTTTACGATCTTCCCCAATTCAATAAGTACATGTACGAAATGTTCGGCATGCCCCCCAAAGCCCTAAAATTTGATAGTGATCTGATAGAGATTTATTAGTTATGCGATAGTCAGTATTTTACATTTAGCCGCGGCACCTTTATTCGGAGGTGCCGCAGTGTGTTATCACAACAGTGATTTGATACAAGTTTCGTGACCAAGCTGTCCGCATCTTTGTGATATCATTTTAAACAATTAAAAATAAGATCATGAAAGCAATAGTGTATGAAAAGTTTGGAACCGCGGATGTGTTACAGACTGTAGAACAAGCAAAACCTGCTATTAAAGCAGATGAGGTACTAATCAAAGTAAAGGCGTTTTCTATCAACCCAATGGATTGGAAGATCCGGAAAGGCGAAATGACCTTCATGTCCGGTTCAAAATTCCCAAAGCATACAGGTGTCGACTTTGCGGGTATCGTAGAAGATCTTGGAGTTTCTGTCATTGGCCTAACAAAGGGTGATGAAGTTTTTGGGGTAGTAAAAAACATGATGAAAGAAGGTGTATCTGCCGGGTATGTTGCCCTACCAATTTCATTAGTCTGGAAAAAGCCCGCTAACATCAGCTTCGCCCAGGCCGCTTCTATCCCTGTAGCCGGAACTGCTGCTGTTACTGCAATAGAAAAGATGGGTAACATCAGTTCACAAGCCAGCATTTTAGTAAATGGTGCCACCGGAGGCTTTGGTATGTTCTTACTGCAATTATTAAAACAACGAGGAGCAAACGTAACAGCGGTTACCAGCAGCCAGGGGGCAGCATATGCAAAAAAATGGGGCGCAAATTCCGTGAAAGATTACAAAAAAGAAAATGTGCTTGCTCAGAAAACCGTTTATGACATCGTTATCGACTTATCCGGCAAAATGGGTTACAAAACTGCTAAACAGATCATGAAGCCTAAAGCCTTATTCTTAAACCCTTCACCAAAGCCGGTTGACATACCGCTATCGCTATTAGGTAACTTATTTAGGGGTAAAAAGCATGTGGTCGTTCTTTCCAGCCCAGCTACTAAATACTCGAACGTTCTGTTAAGTGCTGTGAATAATGGGCTGGAGATCGAAGTCAACAAAGTATTTCAATTTGCGCAGTACAAGGAAGCTTATGAATATGCTGAGCGCGGCGGTTACATTGGTAAAGTAGTTATAGAGATTAGTTAATTGCTGGTCAAGATAGATAATACTGTTCGTAAAATTAGTGCTAATGAAAGCAGTTAGCATTATGCTGACAGATCCCCCTGCGATCATAAAAAATGATCTGGGGAGCGGCCAATTAGAAAACTGACCACCTGGAAGCAAAATTAAGAACAGTGATTTGATACAAGTCTGTCCGCAATTAAGCAGGCACCTTTGTTGGTAACATTAAAAATAAAATCATGAAATTATTAGAAAATACACAATTAGGAAATTTAACCCTAAAAAATAAAATGGTGATGTCGGCCATGACCCGCAGCCGGGCGGACATCAACGGCATTGTTGGTGATATGACCGTTAAATACTATACGCAAAGAGTAGGTGCAGGGCTGATGTTTACCGAGGCCATCCGGATCAGTGAAGAGGCGACCGGCAGCCCATTGACTCCGGGGATCTATACCCCTGAGCAGATCGCTGCCTGGAAAAAGGTTACGCAAGCCGTTCACAAAAATGGTGGCCTGATCATTGCCCAACTTTGGCATACCGGCCGCGCAGGACATTCTGTGGACCGGAATGGCAAATTGCCGCTGGCACCTTCTGCACTACCAATCACTGGCGCGCAGCATTTCACCTCACAGGGGCCGAAGGACTATGAAACGCCAAAGGAAATCACTGTTGCGGAGATCCAGCAAACCATCAGGGATTATGTGCAGGCTGCCAAAAACGCGATGGAAGCCGGCTTTGATGGAGTAGAATTGCATGCAGCAAATGGTTATTTACCAAGCCAGTTTTTGGCAGAAAGCGCCAACCAAAGGACAGATAACTACGGAGGCAGCATTCCCAACAAAGCCCGTTTCGTGCTGAAGGTGATGCAGGAGCTGATCGATGCGGTGGGTGGCGGGAAAGTGGGTATAAAACTTTCGCCTTTCCATCCGTATGGCGATATGGTTTTGGATGATCCTGCCGGAACCTACACATATTTAATTGAGGAATTGAACAAACTCAACTTTGCTTATGTAGAATTGATGAAGCGCAGTCCATACTTTCCTTCGCCTGCTCATTATCCGGCAGATGATGAAATTGCTTTTTTTGGCAGCATGATACAGCAAGTGGTTATTGCCAACGCCGGCTATGTTAAAGCATCTGCTGAAGCGGAATTGGAAAAAGGCATCGCTAAGCTCGTTTCATTTGGCACGCTATTTTTAGCCAATCCCGACTTGCCAAAACGTTTTGAGTTAGATGCCGAACTCAATCAGCCCGATAGGGCAACCATGTTTGGTGGCGGTGCGCAAGGTTATATCGATTATCCATCATTGAACAATTAAGATACGGAACAGCATTAATTGCCGGACCAATAAACACATCGGCCCGGAAACAGTTAAACAATTATTGCAAAAGGGCTTTATGTTTATATTGGCAGCTGCGAACTGAATAGGGGCAGCACGCCATCAAAGAACTAAATCCCAAGTTTGAACAGTGTGGCGGCTGGTTCAAACAAAAACGGCATCCTTTTTATTGTGTTAGACCTTTTAGTTTATTGCGCCGGGTAAATAAATACCTATGCAACAACACCAAATACGTGTTGCGTATTTGGTGTTGAGCGGCATCAGCCGGGGGGCGGCTGGCATTTTGTGAATTGTTTACGTTTACCTTACCACCTCGCTCACCAAAATAACCGGGGCGACGTTTGTATAATTTGAAAAATCCGCACGAATGGCGTCCCGGTTAGGCCCGATAGCGGCTTGATACTCGCTTAAGCTTTTTATATAAAATGTGCCAATTGCCATAAAAGGCAGCGGTTGGTTAGGTATACCGTTGGCAAGCCCTTTTTCGATGGTGTATTTAACCAAATTCTTTCCTAAAAAAGCGGCTACCATAGGCATGTGCTTAGTTTCATAATACTCCATATTAAAGGTTTTACCTTCGGCATAAGGATACAAAACGGATACTTTGATCAGGCCCTTTTCGGCACCGTGCATGTCTTGCTTTGCCTGGCTAAATGCGGCAAAATAACTTGTTAAAAGCAGAAACGACATGATTAGTTTTAATTTCATAATTAGTTTATTTAAAAGATAAAATATTTGGTTTGAGTATTATTACGCAAATATTGGCATATTGCCTTTATTGGCAAAACGTTATTTTTAGATGAAAACAATCTATAAAACCGATTTAAGAATATGGAGTTAAGACAGCTTAAATATTTTTTGAAGGCAAAAGAATTATTAAATTTTACCGAAGCAGCAAAAGCTTTAAATATCAGCCAAAGCACCTTATCCCAACAAATTAAGCAGCTGGAAGATGAGCTGAATGTGCCCTTGTTTAACCGCATTGGGAAAAGGATAACGCTTACCGAAGCAGGAGGCCTGTTTAGTGAATATGCTTTACAGAGTATAAACAGGGCTAATGAAGGGTTATTGCTTTTACAGGACCTGAAAAATTTGGATACAGGAAAAATAACCGTCGGGGTAATTTACTCTATGCGGATACTGTTTGCCAAAAAATTGATACAGTTTGCAAAAGAGTATCCCAACATCAAAATCCAGGTGGTATTTGGCACTACAAAAGACCTTTTGGAGAAACTTAATTTGCATCAGTTTGATTTTGTATTGACGTTTCATGAGAAAACCGACGACGCCCACCTCAAATACCAAACCCTTTTACAATCAAACATGGTATTGGTAACCGCTAAAAAATCGCCGTTGGCACAAAAAACCGGTATATCACTTGCCGAAGTGGCCGGGTTGCCATTGGCTTTACCGTTTGGTGGTTACAGTACTATACAGTTTATTGAGGAATCGTTTAGCCAAAAAAAACTGGCTCCCAATATTTGTATGGAAATAAATGATATACCAACCCTGTTTGAAATTGTAAAAACAGGGCATTGGCATACCATTTTGAGTGATACCAGTGTAAATGACCCCGATGTAATGGGTATTCCTATTGAAGGGAAAAACATGAGGCGAACCATTATGATTATTTCTGTAAGGGAAGCCTATGAAAAGAAAGCCGTAAAAAAATTCTATGAGATGCTGGCCGAAATTTAAAGTTGGCGCACCAGCTATGGTGCCGATTGCCATACAATAATTTAAAAGCTTTTTATTGTAATAAACTATAAATTCTATGGATTTTATAGTTTATTAATTATTTTTATATATTTGCCGCGTAGAAAAAAACACAGCAATGGAATCTTCTTTAAATAAAGAAAGAATTACTCTAAAGTTAACTAACGGCATACCTGCTACTCTCCCGGTCGGTGCATGCTGTTGTTGCCGTTGTTTCTAAATAAAACCCAATTTTCGGGCTTTAAAATAACTGCGGGCCGTATTCCCGTAAATTAACTACTTGCGTCTCTTAAGCCGGTTGTCCGGCAAATATTAATAGCTTTATTTTCAAAAAACAAAAATTATGTCATCAACCACTACTAAACTTACCCTGCACGAAGACTGGGCAGTAGTAATTTTAGGCTCCCTTATCATTGTACTGGCTATTGCCGGCTTATTGGTTCCAATACCTGCTTTTGGCTGGGCAAATGGCACCGAACTAAGCACTAAAGTTTTCGGCCCCGAAAACTTGCTGAAGATACTTACTCAGTTTGCCTTTGTATCGGTTATTGGTGGGATTGGTGCATTTATTACAGGTAAATCTGTAAAAAACTACGCAATGGGTTTCCCGCTGGTTTACCTGGTAACCGTAGTTGCATTAATATTGGCCGGCAGCAGCCAGGCAAAATCACTCAACCTGGAAGCAGTGATCTTTAGCCTGGTATTAGGTTTAGCCATCAGTAACTTTTTTAAACTTCCCCAATGGCTTAAAAGTTCGCTTTCTACCGAGTTGTTTGTTAAAGTAGGTTTAGTGCTGTTAGGTACCTCTGTTATTTTCGGGGATATTTTAAAGGCTGGTTCGCTGGGCTTAATTCAGGCCTTGTTGGTGGTTACTTCGGTATGGTATTTTGCTTTTTGGATTTGTAAAAAACTAAAGGTTGATGACGAAATAGCCATGATGATATCCAGCGCGGTATCTATCTGCGGTGTTTCTGCCGCCATAGCTACAGCGGGCGCAATCAAAGGCGACTCTAAAAAGCTATCATACGTTATTTCCATGGTGCTCATTACGGCTATCCCCATGATGATATTTATGCCCATTATTGCCAAATACTTTCATTTTACGCAGGAGGTAACCGGTGCCTGGCTGGGTGGCAGTATTGATACGACAGGCGCCGTTGTAGCATCGGGCACATTGGTTGGCGAGGCTGCCTTAAAAATAAGCACCATAGTAAAATTCTCTCAGAATGTATTGCTTGGGCTTGCTGCTTTTGCTATCTCTATTTACTGGACTTATACCAAGCACCCGGCAGCAAAAGATAAAGATACCAAGCCTACGCTTGCCGTGATATGGGAGCGTTTCCCCAAGTTTGTATTAGGGTTTATTGGTGCCTCGCTGTTATTCTCTTTTGTTGTTGGCCCCACAACTATCCTCGCTGTAAAAGACAGCCTGAAAAGCCTGCAGGGCCTGTGGTTTGCGTTGGCCTTTACCAGCATAGGGCTGGAAACCAACGTCGCCGACTTGTTTAACGAGAACAGTAAAAAACCACTGTACGCGTTTTTAATTGCGCAAACCTTCAATATTTTTGTTACCCTGGGCATCGCCTGGATCTTATTTTAAAGCGGCAATACAGAAGGATAGGTCAATTTCCGTGTGTTTTTTTAATAATTAAAGGCCCGTTTTACGCCAAGCTCCAGCCCGCGCAA
Organism: uncultured Mucilaginibacter sp.; assembly: GCF_946481715.1. The sequence continues at coordinate 14,612 of NZ_CAMLOV010000068.1, forward strand.
CTCGGCCAGCCCTTTTAGGCGGCCTATGGCAGAGTAACCGGGGTTTGTTTTTTTGTGCAGGTCATCCAGCATTTTATGCCCATGGTCGGGGCGGAAAGGCATGGCGGTATCGTTGCGGCCTTGCGTAATTCTTTTTTGTTGTTCCTCCAGCAAGGCTTTCATCACTGCATACATATCTACATCGCCGGTTAGGTGGTCCGCTTCATAAAAATTCCCATCCTCATCGCGTTTTGTGCTGCGCAGATGGATGAAATGGATGCGATGGCCAAGCCGTTGAACCATGCCGGGCAAATCGTTACCGGCAATTACGCCGAACGAGCCGGTGCAAAAGGTAAGCCCGTTGTTGGGGCTGTCGGCAGCGTTGTAAATATCCAGTATATCCTGCTCGTTGCTTACTACGCGGGGCAATCCTAAAATAGGGTAGGGCGGGTCATCGGGGTGGATGCACATCCGCACCCCGGCTTGCTCGGCAGCAGGGATAACCGCCTGTAGAAAATACGCCAGGTTAGCTTTTAATGTTGCCGAATCGATATCGCCATAGGAGGCCAGCATTTGCAAAAACCTATCGGTAGTATAACCTTCTTCGGAACCGGGCAAGCCGGCAATGATGTTTTTTACCAGTTGGTTTTGCTCTGCCTGGCTTAAACTATCGTAGTATGCTTTTGCCTTTGCTTTAATGGGTTCGGAATAGTCCTTGCCCGCATCCGGCCGCTGTAAAATATGCAGGTCGAAAGCGGCAAAGGCGGCGGTATCAAAACGGAGGGCGGTGGAGCCATCGGGGAGTGGGTAATCCAGGTCGGTACGCGTCCAATCCAACACCGGCATAAAGTTATAGCAAACAATGCTGATACCGCATTGGCCAATGTTGAGCAGGCTTTGCTTATAATTATCCATATACTGTTTGTAATTTCCGCTTCGTTTTTTAATATCCTCGTGTACCGGTACGCTCTCAATTACCGCCCAGCTTAGCCCTGCATCTTCAACTATTTGTTTTCTTTTCAGGATCTCTTCAACCGTCCAAACTTCGCCGTTGGGGATGTGGTGCAACGCTGTTACTATTCCTGTTGCCCCGGCTTGCCGGGCATCGGCTAAACTCACCGGATCCTTTGGCCCGTACCAGCGCCATGTTTGTTCTAAGCTCATTGTTGTTGCTTTTTGTGCGGCTAATTTACAAAGTATATTTTTTGCTATCGATACCTAAAAATAATAGGCACCTCCATATCGATGTTGGCAGGTTTTGATTTTTTGGGTTAAACGATGTTTAAATAAATATGCACTAATTGTATTATTGCTACACTAATCAATGTATTTTTGGTTTTGTGCTTTGTAAGTATTAACCGTTATAACCATCGCCCAGGCAATAATTATTTAAAAAAATGAAACGCAAGCTGTTTGTTATTATAGTCTTCGTGTATTCGGGTTTTGCCCTGAACGCAGCGGCGCAAACCATTGCCCTGGATTATTACTTTAACCACGAGGTGCATACCAATAAGGCGGGGCAGCCAGAACGGTTTCATTATTTGTGGGAAGAAACCGCCAATTCGGGGTTTTCTAAATGGGGCGATATTTTTAAATCGCAGGGTGCCGCACTTAGCAGTATAGATGCTGCGCCTACCGCCCAAAACCTGAAAAATGTATCCGTTTATATTATTGTGGATCCTGATAGCCGTAAGGAAAGCCCCCAGCCGAATTATATACAACAGGCAGATGTTGATAATATAACCCAATGGGTTAAAGCAGGGGGCGTATTGGTAATAATGGCGAACGATAGCGCCAATGTGGAGCTAACCCATTTTAACCATCTTGCCGATGCGTTTGGCCTCCATTTTAATAACGACCTGCAAAACCATGTGCTTGATGACGCCCATTTTGAAGATGGCGTGGTACCGGCAGTCAATAACCCGGTGTTTAAAACGGCAAAAAAAGCCTTTATAAAAGATGCCTGCAGCATTGGCTTAACGGGTAAAGCAAAGCCATTGTTAAAGGCCGCAAACGGCACAACCTTAGCGGCGGTGGTAAAGCATGGCAAAGGGACAGTAATAGCTTTTGGCGACCCCTGGTTGTATAATGAATATGTTAACGGCAGGCTGCCCGCCGGTTTTGATAACGATAAGGCTGCTGCGGATATCGCCGCATTTATTTTAGCTAAAGTACACCCAAACCAATAACCCTATATACAGCAACCCTGGAAAAAAACTTTGCCGCGAACCATGATAACATGGGTGTGAATAGTTTTTTTAGAAATAACTATTACTTAACACCGATAAAGGGTTTTGTATAGTACTTTCGGGCAAAAATATTGTAAATGCAAAAGGCTATTAAAATGGTTACACTGTTGCTGGCACTCTGCTGTGCCGCATCAGTTGCTACGGCTCAGATCAAGGTAAAAAAAGCACTTTTTATCATAGCAGATGGTATCCCTGCGGATGCTATTGAAAAATTAGCAACGCCTAACCTGAACGCAATTGCGCGGATGGGTGGTTATTTCCGCACACATGTAGGTGGCGATAAAGATGCATATAACCAAACACCAACCATATCTGCCGTAGGCTATAATAGTTTGCTAACAGGTACCTGGGTAAATAAGCATAATGTTTGGGACAACGATATTGCCGCACCAAATTATAATTACCCCACTGTCTTCAGGCTGTTAAAGGACCAGTACCCCAATAAAAAAATAGGCGTTTACTCCAGCTGGCTGGATAACCGCACCAAATTGGTTGGCGATGGCATGGCCGCTACCCGCAACCTGAATGTAGACTACCATGCCGATGGTTTTGAATTAGACACCATCAACTTTAAGCACGATAACGAAAGTGCCTATATGCACCGTATAGACGAACGGGTTATTGCTGATGCCGCCGCAAGCATCAGGAAAGATGCCCCGGACCTGTCATGGGTTTATTTGGAATACACCGACGATATGGGCCACCAGCATGGCGATAGTCCGCAGTATTACGCCGCTATACAAATGATGGATAAGCAGGTGGGCAAAATATGGGAGGCCATACAATACCGTGAAAAGAATTTTAATGAAGAGTGGCTCATTTTTATCACTACCGACCACGGCCGCGATGAAAAAACCGGGCACAACCACGGCGGGCAATCAATTCGCCAGCGCTCCACCTGGATGTTTACAAATGCTAAGGGCTTAAATGCCTATCAGAAGTATTACTATCCGGGCATTGTAGATATTATGCCAACAATAGCAAGGTTTATGAATATCGCCATCCCGGTAAATTTAAAAAGAGAGATTGACGGGACACCACTCGCCGGCCCTGTTTCGATAGCCGAGCCAAAGGCAAACCTGGTGCAGGGCGCTATAGACGTAAGCTGGAAGGCATTGAGCAAAGATGAAAAAGTGAAAATATGGGTTACGCCAACCAATAATGTTAAAGCCGGCCAGCCGGACGAGTATAAGCTGTTGGGCGAATTCCCAATTGGTAAGGAGCATGCCCTGGTATCCGTAAAAGATATGCCTTCGGATTTTTATAAGGTAGTGATAGAAGGTAAATACAATACCGTTAACCGGTGGATAGTACCTGATGTAAAAAAGTAACGCAGAAAAGTTAATACGCCCCATTCCTGCTGATCTCAATATTCGGGTAATGGTGCTTTATATCAGGTGTTTGGCGTTAAGTGTTATAATATTATAGATCGACCGTTAGCTGGTTGATTTGAGATAATGGTGCTTAATTGGTAACGCGGCGGATGAAATCCGGGGCGTTTTTTGAGTGCTGGATTTTGTCTGGCAAAAAAATACAATTTATGGTGAGTCAGCATTAAAGGTACCCTTCAACTAAGCGTATGCACTTATCAAAAAAAGCAACAAATTTTTGAAGCGGTTATGGCCATATAGCGTAAATGTAAATACTAATAGTAAATTTGCAGGCATAAACCCCCTGATGCAACAATTTTACGCTGTTAATGGCGTACTATTCTCTTTTACTTTTGTTACTTATTGCACGTTTTGAAATGATAAAATTATTTGTTGGTGGGTTCTCACTTGACATAACCGAACTGGAACTGGTTCAGCTATTCGATCCGCATTGTAATGTGGTTACCATTAAAATAGTCCGCGATAAAAAAACACGGGTGTGTAAAGGTTACGCGTTTTTAGAAGTTGCTACCATGGAGGAGGCCGAAAACGCGGCAATTCAACTGGATGGCAGCCCTATCGGCGACCGCAACCTTACCGTTAATATTGTAAGGGAAGAAGATATTAAAAAGAAACCATCGCCATCATCTTTTACCCGCAGGCCTGTTTCGCCAGGATATGCGCGCCCGGCAGAGAGCCAGCCGGCCGGCTTAAGGCCAAGGCGGCCGCGTAAGTAACGGCGTTTATTAGCATTTTTTTTACTGACTAATGGTCGAACTTTATTAGGTGCGTTTCTTTTGTGATTTTGCCCTTTTCGTTCTCAAAACCGGCAAATAGCTTCAAGTAATGTTTGCCAAATAAATCGCTGTCGACACAACTTCCTAAGTATCCGCAAAATTTATTGCAATCAGCTTACTATCCCTTACAGCAACGGCTTTGCTTTTGGCTGGCTCGCTTTTTTGACGGCAAGAAACTGCCAGTGCGGTAATGGTCAGGATAGTTATAATATATTCCGATCGCAAAATATCTAACGGTTTAGTGTCGCAGCCGCTTCAATAAACTGCTGCAAACAAATACGCCGTTAAGGGCATGTTATGGTTGTTTGCAGGGTTTAAATGCTGTATGCCGAACAGCCTGTGCAGCTTGTTTTTAACCTATTACCTTTAGTGCTTATTATTAATCATTTGCACCCACCATTAATGCCTTAACCCATGCTGAATAGGAGAAAATTCATACAAAAGAGTTTAATAACCGGCGTAGCGCTGCACATGCTGCCCAAAGCATTATTTGCAGGCACTGCCGAAGAATTGGTAATGACGGTTACCGGCCCAATCCGCCCGGGCGATATGAAATTTACTTTAACGCATGAGCATGTACTGGCCGATTTTATAGGTGCCGAAAAATATAGTAAAGATCGCTATAAAGCCGATGAGGTGTATGCGCGCGCCTTGCCTTTCCTTACGGATGTTAAAAGCCGCGGCTGCGTAACCTTTGTAGATTGCGCGCCGGCATACCTTGGGCGCGACGTGAAATTGTTTAAACGCCTGGCCATTGCATCCGGATTGAATTTTATAACCAATACCGGCTACTATGGCGCTGTTAACGAGAAGTTTTTACCTCCGCAGGCCTACACAGAAACCGCAGCCCAAATTGCCGCCCGCTGGACTGATGAGTTTAAAAATGGAATAGAAGGCACTGGCATAAAACCGGGGTTTATAAAAACCAGTGTGGATAAAGCACCGCTGACGCCAACCCAGCGTAAAATGGTGGAGGCTGCGGCATTAACGCATTTGGCCACAGGGCTTACCATTGCCATACACACCGGCGACGGCGAAGCCGCTAACGAGCAATTGCAAATATTGGCGGCAAAAGGTGTTGCGCCGGAAGCCCGGATTTGGGTGCATGCCCAAAACGAAACCGGTAAAGCTTATCACATAGCAACGGCCCGGCAAAAAGGCTGGGTATCTTTTGATGGCGTTAACCCCGAAACTATACAGGCTAACCTAACGTTCCTTCAAAATATGAAGACGGAAGGTTTGTTGGGCAATGTGCTGGTTTCGCAGGATTCGGGGTGGTATAATGTGGGCGAGCCAAACGGTGGGAATTACAAAGACTACAACACCATATTTACCCAATTTATACCCGAACTAAAGCAAAATGGGTTCACTCAGCAAGAGATAGATAGGATATTTATAGTTAACCCGGCTAAGGCCTTTACCATCAGGGTGCGGAAACTAAATTGAGGCATGCCCGGCTCAAATTGGACGCGGCCTTTAGCGAATTTATGCGCATTTGTTTTTTTCGGATGGATAACGCAGGGCTATTCGTTACAAAAATTTCCCGTTTTCAAAATAAACTTGTAATTATGCTGTACCAATTCATCAACCATTTTTTGTCCATTTATGCTTCCGGAACAGGAATATCAAATGTGGCCCGATGCAGACCTTTTAGAGCTGCTGAGGCTGGATGACCGCAAGGCATTTGAGGTACTGTACAAAAAATATTCGCCCAGGCTTTATTACGCTGCGTATAATTTATTCAGGGATAAGGATGTTTGCGAGGATTTGGTGCAGGAACTTTTTATAGACCTTTGGACAAAGCGCAACAATCTCAACATCACCTCGCTGGAATGGTATTTAAAGGTGGCCATAAAAAACCGGGTACTGATGTATATCCGCACGCAAAGGGCAACTTTAGATGTATCTGCCATAGAAGTACTTGCAGAAAAGTACAGCGCCGATAGCCAATTGCTGCAACACGATATTAGCCGGGTATTGGACGATAACGTTGCCCAACTGCCCGAAAAATGCCGGCAGATATTTACCCTCAGCCGTAAAGAATACCTCAGCAATAAAGAGATAGCAACCCGCTTGGGCATATCTATAAAAACGGTAGAAAACCAAATGACCATCGCCCTGCGCTACCTCCGCACCGGCCTAACCGACTACTTGCCCTCGGTAGCTATAGTGTTGCTGATGCATTTGCTGCAATAGCGATTACGCTACACCCTCGGTACCCTGTAATTCAAACCTGCGGTTGTGCCGCCGGTTACATCGATAGTACAACCCGTTATTTTGCCTGCCATATCTGATGCCAGGAAAACGGCGGTATTGGCAATATCGGCCATTAGCGGCAGTTGTTTTAGCATGCTATCGTTTTCCATTTGGCTTAGTACGCCGCCCATCACATCCGGAATGCTATCGAGTGCATCTTTAAACACCTTTGAATCGGGCGAGCCGCCCGAACGGATATTCACCACGCGTATGCCATAAACACCAAGCTCGGATGCCAGGTTGCGCGAAAAGCTTTCCAGCGCGCAGCAGGCCGCAGCAAAGCCACCTGTAAAAGGGTAACCAATGCCGCCCGGTGTTGCCGTAAGCGATATAATTACACCGAAGCCTTGTTTCATCATGGCGTTACCTGCCGCCTTTGCGGTTAGGAAACGCGTTTGCAGGGTTTGGGTTACAGGGAGAACAAACTCATCCACAGTGAGGCTAACCAAGGGCACCCCCTGCTTAACATTTACCCCCACAGCATTAAACGACACATCCACCGTGCCTGCTTTTTGAATAAGCGCATCCAGATGGCTGTTAATAGCATTTTCGTCAAACGCATCTACCTCTGCAACTTCGGCCATTCCGCCGTTTGCGATGATCTCATCCGATACTTTTTGTACCGAAGCCAGGTTGTGCCCTGTTAAAAATACTTTAGCACCTGCTTTGGCAAAAGCTTTAGCCACCGCGCTGCCCAGCGAGCCACTTGCTCCGTATATTACAGCATTTTTATTTTGAAGCATCATATTTACTGTTTTACATAATGAAGCGCCACGCAACCCGATTTAAATATCTTCGAGTCCACAAGTTTTAAGCCTAATGCCTGCGGCAGGTTGATGCCGCGCAACAGCCGGGTTCCTTCTCCGGCGATAAAAGGTTGAACCACAAAATGGTACTCGTCAACCAGGCCAAGCGCTATCAGGTGCGAAGAAAGCGCCACCCCGCCAAGCGAAATAGGCTTCCCTTCGTCTTGCTTTAATTTCAATATTTCTTCTTCGGGCTTCGCGCGACTAAGGGTAGAGTTTTTGTCGTCAACGCTCTCCAACGTTTGGGAGAAAACAAGTTTGGGTATTGAATCAAACACCCGGGCAAATTCGTTGGAAGTTTTGCCCATCGATTGGTTTTTTGCAACCTCGGGCCAGAAAGGTACCATCAATTCATAAGTTTTACGCCCGTAGGCCAACAGGCCCATACCGCTCAGCAGTTCAGTAAAATACTCGTGCAATTCTTCATCAGCAATTCCTTTGGTGTGGTCGCAGCAGCCATCTATGGTAATGTTGGTGGCATATATTACTTTTCTCATGTGCCTGGTTTTAGTTTTGATTTACTGAATAGGTTATTTAGTAAATATCAAAAATAAAAGAATGCATTGATCAGTTTGAGGGCTATTGCGACAAAAAAACGGCGTTTTAAGCCAGAAGCTATTGAAGATATAATTAACAATTTATACTGTCGCGCTATAGGTAAGGTATTTCCAGGTGGGTATAGCTAAGGCGGATCCGGCAACAGGCGCAACAATATACAACCAAAGGTGCTCCGTATGGCCCGAAACGATTGCCGGCGCAATAGAGCGGGCGGGGTTCATGGATGCACCACAGATAGGGCCTGCAAACATGGCTTCCAGCCCAATTACCGCACCAATGGCAATACCGGCAAACTGCCCTTGTTCTTTACTGCCTTGCGCCACGTTCATGATCACCAGCATTAAAAAGTAGGTCAAGAGTAATTCGAGGATAAACGACTGCATATCGGTGCCTGCCGGCATTGTTGCACCCAATAATGGGCTGGTGGGGAAAAGAAATTTAAGCGTGAGGCTGGCCAATACTGCCCCAGCTACCTGGCTAATGATATACCCGGGCAGCAGCCGGGCCTTAAAACGGCCCGCTATGGTAAAAGCGATACTTACCGCAGGGTTGATATGGCAGCCCGATACGTTGCCAATACTGTAGATCAAACTCATTACAATTAACCCCCAGGTAATGGCTACGCCTACGTGGCTTACGGCACCGCCCGTTTGCTGATCGATCACCATAGCGCCCGTGCCGCAAAAGACAAGTATAAACGTGCCGATCAACTCGGCCATACATTTCCTCACGCTATATGTGCTTTTATAAAATCGGCGGAGTAAACTTTTATCATGTCCCTCACCCGGCGAAACTCGTGCATTACCTCTTCGGGGTTGCCTGTTGCTTTAGCGGGGTCGGGGAAGTTGTAGTGAAAACGTTCTACATTACCGGGGAAGAAAGGGCAGGCCTCCTTTGCATTATCGCATACGGTGATAACCATATCAAAGGGGATAGCCAGGTACTCATCCACATGGTTTGAGGTGTGGTTGGAAATATCAATATGGTCTTCTGCCATCACCTGGATAGCTTTGGGGTTTACGCCGTGCGTTTCGATACCCGCACTGTAGATATTTGCTTTACCACCTGCAAAGTAACGCAGGTAGCCTTCGGCAATTTGGCTGCGGCAGCTGTTTCCGGTGCACAGCACTAATATGTTTTTCATTTTATGCGATTGATTTTTTCATTACGATTGCGGATGCCGGGCAAGCATAGCTAAACTCCGAAGATTGCTGTACGGCAGCGGGTACGTCGTCCCGTGTAATTTTAGTAAAGCCTTTTTGCTCAAAGTATGCAGGCGCGGTTTCTGTCAGCAGGTATAATTCCAGCAGCCCGTTCTGTTTGCTCATGCCCTCCAGATGCGCCAACAGTGTTGTTGCAATACCTGCACGGCGATGCTCTGGATTCACAGCTAAAGAACGGAGCAATCCGTAATTTCCATAAACTTCCACGCCGCCAACGCCTGCTACTGTACCATCGTTAGTGGCAACAATAAAATTATCCAGCGTTTCGGGCAGGTCCGCTACCGGCAGCTTTTCAGCCGCTAACAGTTCAATTATTTTCTCTCTGTGGGGTTGTGCGTTTTCTATCGTCATTTTATTTGTATTTAGCAGCAGCCTCCGCCCGGTGTGCAGCAAGCTTCTGCCGGGGCGGCCAGGTTAATTAATTTCACTTTCGGTGTTTCGGCAACCGGGGCACAGCATTCTTCGCCTTTATCGTTAGTGCCGCAACTGCCGCCACGGGTTTGGGCTTTGCATTGTACCGCATCGGGGCGCAGGTCTATGGTTAACGCTGTTCCGCTTACTATCATTTCGTTCGGGAACATCTGGCGGGTATCAAATTCCGAATTGCCAAACTCTATCTTTACCGTGCCGTTCGGATCAAGCGGTAGCATTTTTTCTACAATGTTTACAATGGATAAAGCTTTATCCACCTTCATCGAGCGCTCTTGCTGCTCGCCCTCGGGTACCCATAGCTGCACAATGATCTCCGTCCAGGCGTTCATCACCCCGCCGCAATCTACCGAAGTAATTGGCGCTTGTTTTATCTCCGTAATATGGTAAGCCGCATCTACCAGTTTGCCTTCGGCGTATTGAAATTGCAGGTGCAGGCCCGGGTGCTGCAACAAGGTGTCTTTAAAAGTTTTCCAGTTTATCGCTTCTGCTTTATTCATGGCTTGTTTTTTTTAATATTGATTGTAATATTGCGATGGATTTAAGTAAATTTTTTTAACAGCAGTTATTCATGTCTTTATAAGACGAGAACAACGCATTTAACTCGTTTTGCAGTTTTTGCCAGGCTACAGGCTCTATACAATAACAAACGCTCACGCCTTCAATAGTCCCTTGTATCAACCCTGCATTTTTTAATTCTTTTAAATGCTGCGATATGGTTGCTTGCGCCAGGCCCAGTTCGCCTACCAAATCGCCGCAGATACAGGCATTAACTTTTATCAGTTCCTGCAAAATGGCAATACGCGCCGGGTGTGCTATAGCTTTCAGCTGCACGGCCAGTTGGTTTTGCGCTTCGGTATAAATTTCTGATTTAGTAATGCCCATAATTATATCGCAATATTACGATGAATGAATCAAACAACAAAATTATTAGAGATTTATTTTTTTTGGAAGGATAGAAACTTACAACTGTGGCTTAAGTTCTGCGCAAAAATACCATCCAAATGGTGCGACACTGTCGCGCCATTTGGGGTTTGTAGTGAATGCCGCGTCGAAAAGCTCACAATGGAAGAATTGGGAAGCCTTCTCACAAGTTAAGCGCCATCCTCCTCCCTCAAAAAATATTTTCTTTCCCTTTAGGGGGTACCCCCTCCAATTGCATCTTACCTATATAAACCACCAATAAAGTTTACCTTCTTGAAAAAACGTAACCAGCCCGGCGATAATTCGCTGCAGGAAAAACTTGTAGAAAAGTACTTCGACGACTTAAAGCTTAATGAGCAAAGGGCCGCCGACCATGGCGTGGAGTTTGATGGAGAAGGCGTGTACAGCCGTATTATTTCGGCCATTGGCGAGCCTGCCCAAAGGCGCATCATTTCGCGCAAATGGATGGTGGCCGCTTCGGTTTTATTGCTGGCGCTTTCATCGGCGGTGCTGGCCACTTTTCATAACAACATCCTCAATTATTTATTCCCCATACAAACTAAACAGCTTACCGCTGCCAACGGGCAGGTAGTAAATTATACCCTTGCCGATGGCACCAAAGTGTGGCTGAACGGCGGCAGTAAATTAACCTATCCAAACAAATTCCGTGGCAACCTGCGCGAGATCACGCTGGAAGGCGAGGCTTACCTGGAGGTTGCGCACGATGCCGCAAAATCATTTATTGTACATACCGGCGCTATCCGCACCCAGGTATTAGGCACCAGCTTTAATGTAAAGGCCTACCCCGAGGATGCTTTTGTAAAGGTGGATGTAGTAACAGGCAAGGTAGGCGTTATCCCGGCGGGCGAT
>NZ_CAMLOV010000069.1 GCF_946481715.1 uncultured Mucilaginibacter sp.
CTGGCATCCTCCATGGTGCAGGCGGGTTTTTATGTCAGTCGCAACCAAATTAAAGCGTTAAATTCCATTTGGCAAAACCTGGTGGTTTGCATGGCTTGTGCTACGGTAAGTGGAATCGCTGCTAAATTTTCCTTAACGAACGGCTGGCTGGCCCTAGTTTTGGGTACGTTACTGTACATTATCCTGTTATGCCTTACTAAACAGCTAAAATTAACCGACGGCAAAGCCGCAACAGAGGCTTTTTTGGCATAAATACCCCTCAGGTCCGCTACCCGCAGGCAACCATTCCAAAATCCAAAGCGTAATGTTTTAGAGAATTAAGCCGGATGGATTCAGTTCCTTCTGGATGAGAAGCCGCTACCGGCTTAGCCCGAAACTCAGCTAAAACTTTAAAACGCAATGGCCATTAGCCCGTTAGGTATTAAAAATTGGAAAATTTATGCAGATTGGAAACTGCTTGCCTTGCTGGTGCTGTTTTTAAATGTAAAGCTGGCGGTAAAAATTCCGGCTATTGCCCTCATTTACCTCTTACAGTTCAATTTTAAATTTGGGTTCAGCTTAAAAAACTCGCGGCTACCGTTATTCTACCTGTTTATTATACCCTTATCGTTCGTCGGCTTATTTATTAGCAAGGGCTACCAAAACCTAAATTATATCATCGTTTTTTTTATCGGCGTATTTTTCTGGCTGCTCTGCCTGCTGGCTATCCATCAGGTAAAACTATCGGTAGAAAAGCAGGATGTTGAAACTATCCACCGCACGCTCCTGATATTTTTTATCATCAACACAAGTGTATCGGCCCTCAACCTGTTTAGTATTATTGCAGAAACACATTCCCTCAACCCGTACACCTACCAGGGCAACTACCAAAAATATTTCATCGGCACGGGCGATTATATTAAGGGGATAACCTTTGATACCAGCACTACCAATGCCGCCATAAATGCTATAGGCGTTATTTATTTTTTGGTGCGCCAAAAACCGCTGATGCTAATGGCCTGCATGGCAACGCTGCTACTTACGGGCAGTAACTTTATGAACATTGTGCTATTACTGGTGCTGAGCATCCTATTCGTTTTCAGGAGCAACCGCATACAGAAAAGCATGGTAGTTATCTGTATAATGTTCCTGGTGGTTTTTATGGTAAAGGTATCCCCACAAAACAACATCTATGTGGCAGAAACCATTAAGAACACTTTTGAAAAGCCCGATCACCATGCTATTACCCAAACGGTAACATTACCTATTACCCAACGCCCGGATTCCACCCTCAAACCGGAAGAGCGGAAAGAAAAATTCGCGAAGCTGTATTTAGATAGCTTAAGCAAAGTTGAATATTTAAAAGATACCAAAGGCAAACCGCCGATTATTGCCAGTACCGTTACCCGTAACAACGAGGGGCACATACAGTTGCCGCAGGCCAATATACACTCGCCGGCCTATCAAAGCATAAAAGTGCCGCAGGCTGCGCAGCAGCCGCTTATACAATTTATTAATACGCACGATGCGGCACTGCCCATCTCGGCCAAAAACATAAGCTTACCAACGCTGCCTGGTAAGGCCGTCAGCATGTTACAAACGGGCAAATTTTTTATACAACACCCTGCCCGCATACTTACCGGGGATGGTATGGGGAACTTCTCTTCTAAGCTGGCATTCCGCGCTACCGGGTTGGGCATAGCGGGCGGCTATCCGAAAAAATATATTTACATCAACAACGATTTTTTAGGGAACCACCTGGATGTATACCTCGATTTTTTTAGCAAGGAAACCGGGCTGCATTCTTTAACCAATAGCCCCTTTTCGGTTTACAATCAATTAATGGCGGAATACGGCCTTATTGGCCTAACCATCTTCGTCATCTATTACCTCTGGTTTTTTGCCCGGCATTACCGCAAGCTTACCTACGGGCTGCCTATTTTGTTATTGATAATGGCAGTGCTGCTTGTAGATTATTGGTTCGAGCAGTTATCCATCCTTGTTTTTTTCGAACTGCTGCTATTCCTCAACATTAAAGAAACAGCAGAACCGAACGGAGGGCTTACTCATGCCTGAGTCCAAGATCACCGTTTTAATGCCAGCCTACAATGCCGGTAAATATATACACGAGGCCATAAATTCGGTACTGGGCCAAACCTTTGCCCATTTTGAGTTGATGATTGTAAACGACGGCTCTACCGATGATACGCTGGATGTGATCAGCTCTTTTGAGGACGACCGTATTGTGGTGATCCACCAGGCCAATAAGGGTGTAGCAGCTGCACTGAACACCGGGTTAAAATATGCCCGTGCACCTTACATTGCCCGCTTTGATGCGGATGATATTTGCTACCCCCACCGTTTGCAGGTGCAGTATGATTTTATAACAGCACATCCCCAATACAGCATTATAGGCTCCGAAGCAGATTATATTGACACTGAGGGCGAGTTTTTATTTAAACACCGGCTGGCGGGTTACACTTATAATGAATTAAGGCAACTGGATATCAGTATTTGCCCGATGATACATTCCTGTGTGCTGTATAAAAAAGCCGCCATCCTCAACGCTGGCGGCTATAACGAGCATGCTTATACTTTTGAAGACCATTTTCTATGGGCCAACCTGCTTAAAACAAAAATGGCCTGCAACCTGCAGCAGCCGCTGATAAAAGTGCGCCTTAACCCCGAATCGGTTACCATCGACGAAAAATGGCACACGCGGAAGTTCCGATCGATAAAACATACTTCGCTACAAACCCAGCGCATTACAGCATCCGAAGGGAGGGAACTGCACCAGATAGGCAGCAAACAATACTCGCCAAAAAACAAACAGGGCGCCTACTATGCGCTCTGCGGCAAAAAATTCTTGTTGAATAATTACCAACCCCAACGTGCCCGCCGTAACATGGTTAAAGCCATTGCGCTGCAACCATTAAGGCTGGATAATTACCTGCTTTATACAGTGAGTTACCTGCCCGAACGATTGATAAACTGGCTGCACCTAAACCTGGCGAAACGATGAGAATAGCATTTATCACACGGTCGACTTTATACACTGTACCCGGTGGGGATACGGTGCAGGTAATACAAACGGCCCGACATTTGGCGGAGATAGGCGTGGCAGTGGAAATAAAATTATCCTGCGAGGATATCCGCTACCAGGATTTCGACCTGCTACATTTTTTTAATCTTACCCGCCCGGCAGATATCCTGTACCATAGCCAAAAAGCTAACAAACCTTTCGTGGTATCAACCATCCTGTGCAACTACAGCGAGTACGATAAGTACCAGGCTAAAGGGTTGAGGGCACTGATGGGGTTTTTGCCGGCACACAGTATCGATTATATTAAAACCGTTGCGCGCTGGTTATTGGGGAAAGACCATCTCTCGGGCAAAAGTTACCTGTGGATGGGGCAGCATAAAAGCATACAAAAAGTACTGCGCCAGGCGGCGTTAATACTGCCCAACTCCCTGTCGGAATATCGGCGGGTTATAAAAGAATACAACTGCCAAACCAAATTCCGGGTAATTACAAACGGTATAGACCCGAAGTTATTTATTGGTGGTAACCAACCTGGTAAAAATAAAAGCATGGTGTTATGCGTAGCGCGCATTGAGGGTGTAAAGAACCAGCTGAACCTGATAAAAGCCTTAAATAACACAAAGTTTACACTATTGTTGATTGGTTCGCATGCGCCAAATCAGTTGAGATATTATAATCAATGCCGCGCGATAGCAGCCAGTAATATCCGGTTTATAAACCACATACCGCAGCAGGAATTGGTTGCTTATTACCAAATGGCCAAGGTTCATACCCTGCCAAGCTGGTTCGAGACCACCGGCTTAAGCTCGATAGAAGCCGCCGCCATGGGCTGCAATATTGTTATAACCGATAAGGGCGATACCCGTGAATATTTTGAGAATGATGCCTTTTACTGCGACCCGGCAAACCCGGCAAGTATACTGGCAGCGGTTGAAAAAGCTAGCGTGGCCGATTTCGATGAAAATTTCCGCAGCAAAATATTAAAGCAATTTACCTGGCAACAGGCAGCTATACAAACATACAAGGCATATCAATTAGCATACTCGGCATGAAACTACGAATTGGCATTTTAGGCACGCGCGGCATCCCCAACCATTACGGTGGTTTTGAGCATATATCCGAATATGTATCAGAAGGGTTGGTAAGAAAGGGGCATTCGGTTACGGTTTATAACTCGCACAACCATCCCTACACGGCCAACAATTGGAATGGGGTTGATATTGTACATTGCTACGACCCGGAATACCTTATAGGCACCGCCGGGCAATTCGCTTACGATTTTAATTGCCTTGCTGATGCCCGCAAAAGGAATTTTGATGTAGTGTTGCTAATGGGTTATACCAGCAGTTCGGTTTGGGGTAAGCTTTACCCTAAAAATAGCACCATCATCACCAATATGGATGGGTTGGAGTGGAAACGATCCAAATACTCCAAACCCGTGCAGCGCTTTTTAAAATATGCCGAGAAGCTGGCAGTAAAGCATAGCCAGTTTTACATTGCCGATTCGCGGGTGATCAAAGGCTACCTTAAGGACAAGTACAGCATCGATAGCCGCTACATCCCCTACGGTGCCGATTTATTTTCGGAAGAGGAGCGCGAGCAGTTTGATAAAAGCGAGGTACAAAAAGAAGATTACTTTTTGCTGATGGCCCGCATGGAGCCGGAGAACAACATCGAAAGTATTTTAGAGGGCTTCAACAACAGCGCATCGCGCAAAAGCTTTAAAGTGCTTGGCGATACGGGCAACCGCTTTGGTAAATACATTACCCATAAATTTAAAAACGATGAACGCATCCAGTTCAAAGGATCTATTTTTGATAATACGGCGGTGCGTTCCCTGCAAAATAACTCCTACCTGTATTTCCATGGGCATAGCGTGGGCGGCACCAACCCCTCGCTTTTAGAGGCAATGGCCAGCGAAGCTCTTATTGCCGCGCACGATAACCCTTTCAATAAATCTGTACTAAGCTCCGATGCGTTTTATTTTAACAACGCCGAGGAAGTACGGTGCCTGGTAGAGAATGTGCAGCGGCACGATACCGAAAAAACGATGGTGAAAAACAACTTGCATAAAATACAATACCAGTTTAACTGGGAGAAAATTATCGACGAGTACGAAGAGTTTATAATAGAATGCTACTATGCCCGCCAAATTGAAAAAATTGTTCCCGGTAGCTGATAGCGCAGCAAACCAGGTAAGCTATTATCATTTAATGCTGTTGCTGATAAGCCTGCCGTACGACAGGTTTTACAGCCATTTAATACTGATCAGCTTTATCCTGCATACCCTCATACACCTGCGCAAGGCCGATATAAAGCCTTTGCTTACCATAACAAACCTTGCATTAGTTTCTGTGTTTTTAGTTACTGCGGGGGGCACTTTATACAGCATCGACAAACCTCAGGCCTTTAACGAATGGGGCAAGCAGGTTACCATATTGCTGTTCCCGCTAATGTTTTGCCTCAATCCTTTCGACATAAAAAAATACCGCAGTAACTTACTTTTGGTGTTTGCCTTGAGTAGTACGGTGGCTATACTTTTTTTGTACTTACAGGCGCTCAGGGCGATAAGGTTTTACCACTTCCCCGCATCGGCATTGTTTTCTTCGGATTTTACCAACCACAATTTTGCCGCCCCACTGGAGATGCACGCCACCTTTTTTTCTATGCAGGTAGCCATAGCGCTGGTGTTTTTGATAACAGAATTGGTAAAGGCCGAAACCAGGCGCTATAAAGTTTTATGTGCCATTTGCTGCGCGGTACTGGCTGCAGGCATTATCCAGCTCAGCTCCAAGTCGGTGTTTGTTGCAGTGCTTATTATCATTAATGTTGCTATACCTGCATTTTTACTAAAGGATGCCGGCCGGGTAAAATATATAGCCGCTACGCTTTCGTTTTCGGCACTCATTATCGCCGGTATTTATCAAATGGATAATTTTAAAGAGCGCTACATCACCGACTTAAAAACCGACTTAAGCAAAGCAAAAGCCGATGAATTATTCGACCCACGGCTGGCGCGATGGCAGGTGGCATTAAAATTAGCCGGGCAATCACCAATTATCGGCCATGGTTCCGGGTCAGAGATCGGTTTGTTGAAAGAACGCTTTTTCGAAGCGCAGTTTTACCGCTCGTACCTGGCAGGGCTTAACGCGCATAACCAATACATTAGTTTTTTAATAAAAACGGGCGCAATTGGTTTGCTGGTTTATTTGGCAACGCTATATTTTGGTTTTCGGAAAGCCGTGTTAAGGCGGGATATTTTACTGTTTGCGTTTATGGTGATTATCACCACCGTTTCCTTTTCCGAGAATTTACTGGATGTGGATAAAGGTGTGTTTTTTTACAGCGTTTTCTTTTCGCTGTTCATTTTCTCCGGAATCGATAAAATAAAGCAGGCTACCACATAAATAGTTTAAAAACAGGCAACCAAATATAAGTCCGCACCGTCATCATTATATACCAAAACAGATACAATACGCCGTTTTAAAGCGGGTATAAATAACATATCAAAAGCAGCACCGTGTTAACCATCAACAGAAATATTTTAGCCGCACTTGCATATTTTGATATGTTTGACTATCCCTTGACCTATAGCGAGATCTACCTCTTTCTTGGCGAAAAACATTCTCTTGCAGAATTTCATGAGGCGCTTAATTACCTCGTTGCCGGTAAAATGGTGTACCAGTTTGATAAGTTCTACTCCCTAAAAAACGACTACTTCCTCATCGTCCGCCGCAATAAAGGCAATCAAAAAGCTGCTGAAATGATAACGCGCGCAAAGCGCGTGGGGCGGTTTTTGATCAAGTTCCCCTACGTACGTGGCGTTGGGATCTCAGGCTCACTGTCAAAAAACTTCGCAGATGATAAATCGGATATCGACCTGTTTATCATTACCGCAAAAAACCGCCTTTGGGTGGCGCGTACGCTAATGCATTGCTTTAAAAAACTTACGTTTTTAGTGAATAAGCAGCACCATTACTGCATGAATTATTATATAGATGAGCAGCAACTGCAGATTGCCGAAAAAAACATTTATACCGCCATTGAAACCGGCACGCTGATACCTTTGGAGGGCGATTTGGTGTTTGAAAAATTCTACGCCGCCAATACCTGGACACGCACCCTGCTGCCTAATAAAACCCTGCGCCTTGCATCGGCAAAGCCGTTAAAAAACCATCTGCTCAAAAACCTTATCGAGTTTTTATTGAATAATAAGCTTGGTGATTTGCTGGATGATGCCTTCCTAAGGGTTACTGCTAAAAGATGGGGCAAAAAAACTTTGCTAAAGAAACTGAACTTGCGGGGGATAGTAATGGGCATGTCGGCAGGCAAACATTTTGCCAAACCCGACCCGGTTAACTTCCAAAACCGTTTGATAGAACGTTACAAAAACAAACTCACCTTTCTGCTGCAGCAAACCGAAGAACGTGTGGCGCAGTAATCAAGCTTTCTTTTTTAGCGAAATGATATAATAATCGCCTATGTATTTCCAAGGCCAGGTGCATTTCCATTTATCTTCCAGACGGACCAGGAATTTATAGGCAGAGGAATGTTTTTCCGCAAAACCGTGGATATAAGATGGCGGCACAATGGCACACAGCCCCTCTACGCTTACAATATCAAACTCATTCTTTAGGCACTTTTTTATGTACGACGGATTGTAATACCAGCATTTAAAGCGGACGCCTTCTACATGCGCTGTGCGGCCATTGCCGCTGAAAAACCTACGGAATGCTGTTTTAAACTTGCCTTTAAATACCAACAATGTTTCCCACAGGCAAAATTCGGGCAGGATAACGAGCGTTACCATCCCCCCCGACTTTAACAGCGATGAGAAAGAGGCAAGGACATTGTCCAGTTCGCCGGTACAGTTTAAACCGGCGAAGTTTGAAAAAATAAGATCATAAGGCCCTTTGTTTTTTAGCTCGCTTAGTTGGGTGTACGAGCAGGTTTCGTTGGTGACGGCACTTTGTAATCCAGCAGATGCTACTTTGAGTTCAAGTTCGATTTGCATGCCAACAGAAATATCCGTAGCGTGCACTTTAAAGCCTTGCTGTGCAAAGAAAATAGCGTCCTCGCCGGTGCCGCTGTTCAACTCTAAAATATGGCCGCCGGGTTTAAGGAATTGCAATACATGATTGCGCACCCGTTTGCGCTTATAGGCAATAATAGTATCACCGGAATATAAATCGTCGAATACTGCCGATTGGTTACTGAAAGCTGCTTCAGCAAATTGCTCGTTGGCGTTTTTTGTAAAGATTTCCGTCATAGCGCCTCCTCCAGTCTGTTCAGCTTTAACTTTTCTATGTAGGTGCGGGGTGCATGGTAAAATACCGAAAGGGCTTTCCGTAGTGTATTATTTGTTATCGCGGACGGCTGTTTCAGCAGGTTTACCAGGCTATTTTTAGCCAAATGTTTATGGTAGTTTTGGTGCACATAGCTGTGCAACTGCTTGTAATAGGGCGCGGGGAAGGTATTAGTAAACATAAGCGCCATCTCGTCGGAGTCGGACCAGTTGGTTTTCTTTTTCAGTTCGGCCTTAACCTTTTCATAAAAACCCGTGCCGGGTAAGGGGTACGAAACCGAGATCCCAATCTCAAATGGCAGCAGCCGGTTTATCATATCAATGGTTAGCTCAATATCATCTTTTGTTTCGCCGGGGTAACCAAATTGAATAAAAAACGACGGTTTTATGCCGTGCTTTTTCATTAGCGCAGTAGCTTTTGCAATTTGGGCCGCGGTAATGCCCTTATCCATCGCATCCAGTATTTTCTGCGAGCCGCTTTCGGCACCTATCCATACATTTTCGCATCCCGATCTGGTAAGGGCGGCCACCAATTCTTCGTCCAACAGCAAATCAGCGCGGGATTGTATCTTGAATTTGATGCAGATATTCTCCTGCTCAAGCAAACGCGCAAATTCTAAAACCCATCCTGGTTTCAGCCCAAAAATATCATCGCAAAACCAGATATGATCCATCTGGTAATTTTGCTTTAGCAGCTTTATTTCTGCCACGACGTTTTGCGGGCTGCGCGAGTTGTAGCGATTGCCGTAAATAGGTTTAGCGCACCAGTTGCATTTATAGGGGCATCCGCGTGTGGTACCAATGTTTACAGAGAAATAACCCGCGTGCTGCATCCACAGATCACGGTATTTGTTCATATCCACCAAATCCCATGCGGGCAATGGCAGGCTATCGAGGTCTTTTAGTACCGGTCGGGCCATGGTTTTAACTACTTTATCCCCATCATAATAAGCAAGCCCCAGGATGCCCCCATATTGGTTACTCCCATTTTTAAGATGGGCACAAAGTTCCAGCAGCGTATGCTCAGCCTCCCCGATAATCACAAAATCGGCACCTTCGGCAAGGTACTCGGCATAGCGGTCGGTAGCGTCTGAACTGGAAACGACGACGATACAGCCGCGTTCCTTAGCGAGCTTACACATTTTAAATGCGGCCTCGCGCATATTAGTGAGGCACATTTTGGTGAGGTAGTTAAAACCATCATCATATATCACAAAAAAATCGGGTTGATTTTCTTCTATCGCAGGGATCACTTCGCCCGCACTGTGCGAAAACATAGTATCAAACAAACTCACTTCATAACCCTGTTGCCGCATCAAAGAGGCCGCGTACAAAGTCCCTAATGGCGCATAGGGTTGCCCGATGGCCCATTGCTTTGGGTCGAAACGTAAAAAGTAGGAGTGCGTGAATAATATGCTGCTCATCATCAAGTCAATTAAGCTTCGCCAATGGCGATAAATTCAAAGCACACACACACTTTACACAGGTTGGGTTTGTACGCATATCAAGCGTGCGGCGAAAATTTACAGATGCATCGCTGTTCAATATTTCTGTAAGGGATGAATCCCGGATATTGCCTGTTGCTTCATGAAAAAAGCAGGGGCGTACACTGCCATCAGCCTCTATCACCGCCGATACCCATGGCGCATTGCACTTTTTAAAGGGGAAAAAATTGACGTGATAAAAAGCCGCGTAATAACGATAAATATCACGCAGTTTTTCGGGTGATTCGGCTATGAAATTTTCGGCGAAATTGCTTTTGTCGGCAATAATAGCTTCTACAGTGCCCTTTAATTCTGCTAATTCATTTTCACCGGGCAATATTTCATGCTGTTTGGGTTCGCTCCAGGCTGTTTGGCGATTAAAAGCGTGGCTGCTTACATCGGCGGGCAAAAAGCTCACCTGGTTTAGGTCCATATCTTTTGCAGCGTTAATAATTGCCTGCCAGTTGCGGAAATTTAAACGATGGATTACCGTGCGGGCGCTGATTGGATAATTTGGCGCTAATGATCGGATGTATTCCACCCCTTCCTTTAGTTTTCTAAATGCACCCGGGATATCGCGGATGGCATCATGTAATGCCTCGTCGCCATCCAGCGAGAGGATAAGATCATCAACCCATTCTATAATTTGCGAAGCATGCCTTTTGATAGATAAGCCCGTAGAGAGCAGTGTAATTTTCATTTTTTGCTGCTTTAGGATTCGGCAAAGACTGAAAAAATTTGCATTCAGCAACGCCTCCCCGCCCGACATAAGCACCTGCTGCGTACCCAATTGTATTAAGTTTGCCAATAGCCCGCTGATGTCTTGCTCGGTTAGCTGTTTTAGGTTTTTGTTATCCTTCCAAATATCGCACATTACACAGCGGCAGTTACAGGCACTATGAGGCATTAAAATAACCACCGGCAGTGCAGCTATTTTATGCGTTTGCAGGGTACGGTAACGCTTAAAGGTATGGTATACGCCCTGGCCTATCATGCGTCAGTGTTGTTTATTTGTATCCAGTAAAAGGGGCTGCCTTTCAATAATCGATTTTTTAGGCTGTGCGGGTTGCTTAATATTTGATGATCGAAACCTGCCAGTTCATCCAACCGGTGATGAAAATACAATGCTGCCATTTCCGGGTAGCGCATGGATGAATAATATTCCTGCGTCCGTAAAACGGCGTTGTCAACCGTGAGGGGGGTATAAAAATTACTGTCGAGGATGTGTATCTCGCCCCTTGCAGCAAGGTAGCCCAGCATCTGATCGAGCGTATCCGCCAGCGGCGCAAAATATTGGATAGAAGCTGCAAAAACGATCACATCAAATTTAACCCCAACAAAACCGCTGCTATCATGGCTGCCGCCAAAAAATTGCAGGTTCTTGCTTTTAAAAACCCTTTTTGCCTGGTTAATTTCCACCCGGTTTACATCTATGGCAAATACGTTGGCATCTTTTATTTGTGCCAACTTTGCTGCCAGCCAGCCATTACCGCAGCCTACCTCCAAAATATTTAAGGGCTTTTTCTTTTTGGCGAGGTAATTTACCAACTTTTCAGATGAGCGTTTCCTTATTTGCCATTCCTTAACATGCAAGTGCGCTGGGCTTATTTCCGGCAGCCTCATTAATTCTTCGTCTGTATAAATCCTGCCCTCCAGTCCGCGCACGGCAAGGTACAACAGCTCAAAATCGGGCGAAGCTTCTTTAGGTGCTATATCAATTTGCTGCAAGGCCATGTTAAAATCCTTGTATCTCCGGCTGGCGGTAGCGCCATACCTTTTGTAAAAGCTTTATTTCGTAAGGGTATTGGTAGATATCAACCTTGTAGCGTAAGCCGGCAATTAACTTTATTGCTTTACGTTTTAGCCAGTTGAGACGGATATCGGTAACTGTTGGGTAAACGCCGTTCAGTACGGTTTCAAAATTCCTTATCTTGTCTATCATCTCAGGTGTGAGCCACGGCGTAAGCGGGTTTTTCCGCAGATCGAAACTTTCCCATGCCGGGCTTATCCAATCCTCCAATGTTTCGGGGAAACGGAAACCGCTCGATAACACCTGTTTATACAATTCCGAGCCTTCGGTAGGCACCGGGCTGTAAGTGTAGATCACTATCTCGGTTTTGGGGTTTACTGCCTTTACTTTTTTGATGAAATCAATCTCGAAATCTATCTGCGCCAGCACTTGCTGCTGCGTTGGCGCCGGGGTGCCTAACACAAAAGAGTATTCGGGGATGATATCGAATTTTTTTAGTCGTTCGGCAAACTCGATGATCTGGTCGCCGGTTTGAGTGCCACCTTTATCCATTTGTTCTAAAATGGCGTTGTTACCGCTTTCGGCGCCAAAGAAGATGATCTTGCAGCCCGACTCGCGAATAGCTTGCAGGGAAGAGTCTTTGAATTTATGCATAGTGTCAATGCGGGCCATGCCCCACCACGTCATGTTCTCCGGTTTAATAAGTCGCGCAAATTCTACTGCGCGCTTTTCGGATACAAAGAAGTTATTATCATGAAACTCGATGGCGTCCGCTCCCCATTTATCCTTAATGTACTTTACATCCTTATAAACCGATTGAGCCGATTTTGCCTTCCACCGCGCCTCGTAAATAGGCACCACTGCGCAAAACGAGCAGGTAAAAGGACAGCCAATGCTGGAGTGGTACGCCAGCGTTTTCCCGCCCAAATAAGTCTTTCCAAGGAATTTAGGGATAGGGTAAAAATTGGCCAGTTTATCGTAGGGCAGCGGCGGAAGCGAATCCTGATCTATCAGGTCTTCCTTGGCGGTTTTAAATATCCTGCCGTCAGTAGCTTTATAAATGAGGTTTTTGATAAATTCGAAGGGTTGCCCGTTTTCCAAAGCATCTATTAAAGCGGGAAAGGCATGGTCGCCGGGGCCGTTAATAATAAAATCAACATAACCCGAGTAAAGCACCGCATTAGGCTGGTTGGACGGAAAATAGCCCCCCCAAATCATTTTTGTATACGGGTATTTGGCTTTTATGAACTTTGCGATGGTGATCGCTTGTTTTAATTGCGGACCAGGCATTACAGTAAAGCCCAGGTATTTTATACCGCCGCCCGCCACATAGCTATCTATTTTCGCTAACGGGTCGGCCTCGCAGTTGCCGTCTACTACTACCCAACCATATTTGCCCTCTACCGAGGCTGCAATGTTTAAAATTGAATTGGGTATCCGGTACTTGTTTATCGAACTTTTGGGGTTAAATAATAATATCTTGTCCATTCGGTATCGCCCGGCTTTTACTTATTTCTATCAAAATCCCCGCGGTGATGAGGTGTTACCTCACCACACTAAAAACCGGGGATGCCCATATAACAAAACTTAATCAATCTCAATATCTGCCCACACATTTATAAATACGCCGGCGAATGATAGGGCGTTGCCTCGCCACTTAAATAAACCGGTGCTGGCAACCTTTGGCAAACAGCGGTCGTAACTGTTAATAACCAGGTCAAAACAATGCCAACTGTCATCGCATCGCTTAAAAACTACGTTAAACAACACCTGTTTCCATCGCCCGTAAAAGAGAAGGGCTCGGTGGAGGCATATGATATATGGTCTAAAAATTATGACGAACAGCCCGGCAATTTAATGCTCGACCTGGACGAGGAAGTATTCTCCAAACTATTGGCTAACCTGCCTGTACAGAATAAAAAAGTAGCGGATATTGGATGCGGCACCGGCAGGCACTGGCAAAAGATATTAAACCGGCGCCCAGCAACACTTACAGGCTTTGATGTATCATCGGGCATGCTGCGCAGGCTGGAGCAAAAATTCCCTGGGGCGCAAACTTACCAGATAACCGATAACTTGTTTAAAGATATCCCCTCCAAAAGCTATGATACTATTGTATCTACACTTACCGTGGCGCATATCAACAATATCGCCGAGGCCTTAAAGGCCTGGTGCCGGATCATAAAAGACACCGGCGATATTGTTATAACGGATTTTCACCCCAGCACACTGGCATATGGCGGTAAACGCACGTTTCGGCACGATAACTCTCTGGTAGCGGTACAAAACTTTGTGCACCTCACCGGTACTATCAAAGAAATACTTTTGGATCACCATTTCCGGCTAATAACGCAGGAGGAAATGAAGATAGATGAATCGGTTAAGCATTATTACGAAAAGCAGAAGGCGTTGCAGGTTTACGAAAGCTATAAAGGTTTCCCGATAATTTACGGGATGCATTTTAGGAGGGGAAATGATCCTAAATAATCTGCAACTGATCAATGGCGATACGGTAAGTATCCATGTAAGCAATGGCAAAATTGCACAACTGTCGGCCACGCCGTTAGCTGAAAAAGGCACCCAGCAAGTGGTTTTTTATAACTCGCGGGTTTTCCCGGGGCTTATTAACTCGCATGACCACCTCGATTTCAACCTTTTCCCCAAATTAGGCAGCCATACCTATAAAACTTATACCGAATGGGGCGAGTACATCCATAAAGCTTATGCCGATGATATTGCTGCAGTACTAAAAATACCGGCTGCGCTTCGTGTCCGGTGGGGTATTTATAAAAACCTGCTATGCGGCGTTACCACAGTAGCCAACCACGGGCAGTGCCCCAAACTGAACGAGGAACTGATAACACTTATAGAAAACAAGCAGGACCTGCATTCCATTGCCTTTGAAAAAGGATGGAAAAAAGGGCTGAACAATCCCCTGAAGATGTGGCAGCCCGTTGTAATGCATATTGGCGAAGGCACCAATACTGCCGCGCATAGCGAGATAGACGAACTTATCCGCTGGAATTTATTGCACCGCAAACTAATAGGCATACATTGCGTTGCGCTTAGCCCGGCGCAGGCAAGGGCTTTTAAGGCGCTGGTGTGGTGTCCGCAATCCAATTATTTTTTATTAAATGCAACTGCGCCGGTTAACCGTTTAAAAAAATACACCAACATCTTATTCGGCACAGATTCTACCCTAACCAGCGACTGGGATATTTGGGCGCACATTTCCCTTGCTCGTAGTACGCAAATGCTTAGCGATGAGGAATTATTCCATTCGCTTACAAGCAGGGCAGCCGGAGTTTGGAAGCTAAACTGCGGCCGCATTGAGGAAGGCTTTGATGCCGACTTCGTTGTGGTTAAAAATACAGGGGTTGAGGGCCTGGGTGCCTTTTATAATATAGTACCCGAAGATATTTTGATGGTAATGAGCAGAGGGGCCATCAGGCTATTCGACCAAAGTTTATACCATCAGTTAAACGATATCCCGTTAAACCAATTCAGTAAAGTGTACAGCGGCGGAAGGATAAAATATGTACAAGGAGATTTACACGGGCTGATGAAAGAAATACGGCAATACAAGGCCGATACCCAATTCCCTGTTTACATCCCATCCGAACCTGCTGCCTGAAAATGAGCGTATTAGAAAAACTAATAACCAAAACCAGCCTCAAAGCCCGCTATATACAGGGCAATATTTCGCACTTTATTGGGGCTGACAAAAGCTATTATGAAAGGGCAAGAGGGAGCCGAATATTGGCCTATCATGGCGTTTGCCAATCCGAACCTACCAAATTCAACACTCTTTTTATTACCCGAAAAATTTTTGAACAACACCTTCAGTATTATAAAAGGTACTTTAATGCACTATCGCTGGATGAGTACTATTTGGAGCAAAAAAGTGCGAAAAAATTTAACATTTGCCTCACTTTCGACGATGGATTTGCAAACAATTACAAATATGTGCTGCCTTTACTGCACCAATACCAAATCCCGGCAACTTTTTTTGTAACAGCCATTAGCGCGGCCAGTTACAATATCTTATGGAACGATATATTGAGCCTGGCAGGCAGGTGCGGGCCGCCATCCGTCGTGTTTAAAAACCAAACGTACCATAAAAATCGTATTAACCATTACACCAATGCCGATGGCCTAAGTTTGAATATGAAGTTAAGAAATACAGGCTTTGCCGAAAAGGCGGAACTTATTCGCCTGCTGGATAGACTGTGCCTTTTTCATAAAAACAAGCAGCACGAAGACTACTGGCTGCAGATGACATCCGACCAGATCAGGCAGGCATCAGCATCGCCGTATATTACTATTGGCGCACATGGTTATTACCATAACGATTTGGCGGGCATACCCCTTGCTGATGCCGCCAAAGAAATGAAGCAAAGCAAGCAATATCTGGAGGGTATTATCGGGAACGAGGTAAAATGCATCGCTTTCCCTTACGGTAGTTACAACCGCGATGTTGTAGCGGCAGCAAAAGCTTGCGGTTATACACAACTACTGGCTACAGATTTTAATACCCCGGATGATAGTTGTGACGTATCAATGCGGGAACGGCTTACCATAAACCCCTTTATATCAATCACAAACCAAATGCATGCAAACATTAGAGGAGCATATTGATCGTAAAATTTCGGCCTGTGGCTACCGGGTGGAACGGTTCAATGTTAATAAGCTGAGTTGTTTGGCCTATTTACACATGGCTGTTTACGGATCGCTACCGCCGAAAGGCCACTTCCTGAAAAAGTACAACACTGCCTTTACTGTTGTAAGCTATACCGGCTACCTGGCATACGACGTTTCCGACCTGCCTGTAGCCTTTTATGGCGTGATACCTTGCTTTGTAGAATATAACAGCAATTTGGTGTTGGCCGCCCAGTCTGCCGATACCATGACCCATCCCGCGCACCGCAACAAGGGGTTGTTTGTGGCACTTGCCGAACTCACCTATGCCTTGTGCCGCAAGGAGGGTATCCGTTTGGTTTTCGGGTTTCCTAACCAGCACTCCGGGCATGGGTTGCTTAATAAACTTGGTTGGGAAACGGCAGGCTGCCTGGAACGCTTCATCATACCGGTTAACGCTGCACCATTAGAAAAAATTGCAGCCAAATTCAGCTTGCTAAAACCGCTTTACGGCGCTTATGTAATAAATATTATCAAGCCAAAACAACAAACAGGCATCGGCAATTCGGTGTTGGCCGAGGGGCATGCGGGGGTTTACCGCGACGAGGACTTTTTAACATACAAAACTTATAACAACACCTACACCATTCAAATAGGGCAGGCATTTGTATGGTTTAAAATTCAAAACGGGTTAATTGTAGGCGACATTTTAGGCATTGATGATAATATTGATGAGGTTATGGCCTCCTTGTTGAAGCTAACGCGTAAGCTTGGCCTGCGGCAATTGCAATTCCAGGTAAGTGTAAAAAGCAAACTATATAACCTGCTCAAAAATTATACGGAGCCAGTACCTTCTTTTACCATTGCCATAAAGGAAATGGGGTCGGGCATCCCGGCAGGTAAGTTTGCGGTTACGTTTGCCGATATCGATATCTTTTAACCAGATACCTTAATGAGATTTGTTTTTGCCAGCTACGTTTACACCCATAATTTTAATACGCCCGAAAGCTGGCTTAAACGCATCATCGCTTACAGCGGAATACAAGACGCTTTGGGCCGTACCAACGAGGTCATCAGCATTGAGCAAATAGACTACGAGGGGCAATATTTTAGCGGCAGTGTGGATTACCGTTTTAAGCGTTATAAGGAAAATGCCCTGCGTTATTTTCCCTGGACGTTAAATGCCTATATCAAAAGCTTAAAACCCGATGTGGTAGTTATCCAAAGCCTCAATTTCCCATTACAGGTTATATTGCTGCGGTTGATGCTGGGCAGGCATGCAAAAATCATCGTACAAAACCATGCCGAACGGCCTGGCACCGGCCTTAAAAAACACGTGCAGCGCTTGGCTGATAAATGTATTGATGCCTACCTATTTGCCTCTTATGCCATGGGGGTAGAATGGGTGGCGACCGGCAACCTGGCCTCGGCATCAAAAATACACGAGGTAATGGAGGTCTCCTCTGTTTTCTACCCCGTTGATAGCGGTGTATCCAAACAAAAAACTAAGGTTACAGGCAACCGGGTGTTTTTATGGATAGGGCGTTTAAACGCCAATAAGGACCCGCTGAACGTGGTAAAAGCCTTTTTAAAGTTTGCCGAACGTGAGCCAACCTCCAGGCTGTATATGATTTATCATACCGATGAGTTGCTCACCGCGATAAAAGCATTACTGGCCGCCACGCCAAACTCTACTGAAGCGGTGGTATTGGTTGGCCAGGTACCGCACAATGATTTGCTATATTGGCTTAACAGTGCGGATTTTATTATTTCGGGTTCTTTTTATGAAGGCAGCGGCGCTTCGGTTTGCGAGGCCATGTCGTGCGGTTGTGTGCCGGTGGTTACGGATATCCTTTCCTTCCGAATGATAACCGATAATGGCAATTGCGGCATCCTCTATCCACCAGGCAACCAACAGGGCTTATTGGATGCGCTCTTTAAAACACGGCAGATAAACCTTTTGCGTGAACGGGTCCGCTCGTTTCAGTATTTTAAAACGCACCTGTCCTTTGAGGCTATCGCCCGGCAAATAGAGCTGGTGGTTCATTCCCTGTAATTAAACAATTCCATTATCGCTTTTGCACTATCGCCCACGGCATAGGGCAACAAAGCCTTGCGCTCAACCGATGGTGCATGCAAAATAGCTTTCGCTATCGCCAACATTTCATTGGTAGTGTTGGCGATATTCCAATTGGGGAGATCGGCATCCATTGGCTTAATAAAACTTACTACGCCTGCACCGGCGTAAAGTGCTTCCAGGCAAACTGTGCTAAAACCCTCGTATTTGGAGGGGTGAACAAACAATTTGGCGTGCTGCATCATATCCAGCACCTGCTGATGGGGCAATTCGCCTGCCAGTGCCAAATTACCTTCCATACCGAGTTGGGTCGTCAACGCTTTCAGGTTGCCCATTTCCGGGCCATCCCCACATATAACTGCACGGATATCCGGGAAATCTTTTTTTAACTCATGAATCAACTCAACAAGCAAATGGTACCGCTTTAAGGATATTAATGATCCGGCTCCTAAAATATCAATAGCTCTTGCTACATCCGTCTGCTTAATAGCGGCCGGGTAAACACCTACCGGTATTACATGCTCTGGCCTCAAGCCATAATTGTGATGGTACTGGTTTACTATGAAATCCGAAATGGCAATCAATTCCCCGCCTTTAGGCATTATCCAGCGCACGTATTTGTTACCAGCCTTTGCATCCTGCCCAAGCAGCCAGGTATAGTGCTTTAGCTTTTTTTGCTTTGCAAACAGCTTGCCTATAAAAGCGGCATCGCCCAGCCAAAAACTTAAAATGCCAAGCGGTTCATAATGCCTGTTGATCTTTCGTAACCGGTGCCAAACGTTCCACCATATATATAGCCTGTTGAAGCCTCCTTTACTCCGCCCGCCAAAGGCTATCACCTTTATGCCATTCCATACGTATTCCTTTGCTCTAAAAGGGTAATGGAGGCTTAGTATGATGATATTGAGGTTAGGGTAACATTCCTTCAATGCCTTTACAAAAACCTGTTGCGGTGGTATGCAGGTGGTGTCCGCCTCATCCGCCGGGAAACCGGGCGTAAGTATAACAAGTGTTTCAGGCATAGGCCTCGTGCAATGAAATTATTTTATTACAAAAACCAAGGCTTGCTTTATTATGCGTTATCAGGATAATCATTTTGCCTTGTGCTGCCAATTGCCGCAGCCTTGCCAGTATACCTTGCTCTGCAACGCTATCCATTTCGCTAAAGGGCTCGTCTAATATCAATAAATCGAAATCGTGGTACAGCGCCCTTGCCAGCATTAGCCGCTGCCGCTGCCCGCCGCTAATGTTTTTCCCGTTCTCTGTAACTATATGCTGCAAGCCATCCGGCTGCCTATCTAACAAAACACTTAATCCGCTAACGGCAATGGCGTGTGCCAGCCGCTGGCTGCAGGTTGTACCATCCTCCAGCGTAATATTTTTTAAAATGGAATCGTGAATAAAAAAAGGCTGCTGTTTTACAAATGAGATGTTTGTGCGGTAAGCCTGTCGATTCGCCTGGCTGGCAATATTGTTATTTATGCTGATAGTACCCTTGTCCTGCTGTAAAAACCCTAAAAGCAAATTGATAATGGTGGTTTTACCTTTGCCCGAGTTGGCGGATATCCCCAACACATCGCCGGCCGATATTTCAAAACTAATGTCATCCAGCACAGTCCGTGTTTCATACTTAAAACTTACGCTTTCAAATTTTACCGAGCGGATTGCTTCCGTTGTTCCGCTTGGCGGTACGGTAATGTTTGTTCTGTTACCGGCCAACAGGTCGTCCAGTACAAATTCATAGGTTTTTATTTGCCCGGTGCTGTTCATTATTTTCACAATACCGGGGATTACCTTATAGGCCGCCGCCATAAAAATACCAATGGTTAATACATTGATGCCGGGTGCATTTGTACTGTACTTATTAGCGGCTACCAATATCAAAAAGCCAAGCACTGCAAAAACCTCCATCAACCGGGCCGGCAGGCCCTGCCAGGTTTGCTGCATGGCTATGGTGCTGTTCAGTTGTTGCTGGTAATCCAGGTAGCGGCTGCTAAAAAAAGCATCCTTGCCGTAAATATTACTTTCCACGTACCCGCCTAGCGATTCGTTTAAATGCTGGATAGTTTTGGCACTGGCCGTTTTGGTTTGATGGCGGAGCGCCCTTTGCCGTTTACGCGTATAATTGCTAAGCAATACCACCGGCGGCAGCAACAGCATAAGCATGATGAGGAACAGCGACGGGTGATAAAACAGGATAGCTGCTACCGTAAAAGTTATTAGCAAAGCTTGCGAAACGAGCTGTTGAAAATCAGTTAAAATATAATGGCTGAATTCGATAGGCTGGTTACTGATCCGCCGGGTTTGTACCGATGAATCGGTATGCACAAATTGCCCGTACCCCCCATGCAGGTAATTTTCAATATTCCGGGCAGACAGTCGCGAAGCAACATCGTAAAAAAAATGGTGCTGCACTTTTTGTGTAAAAAAAGCGAGGGTATTTTTTAAGGCAAACAGCGTTAAAAATATGCTAATGAGCAAAAGTGATCGGTTATCTGCCAACGTAGTCGGTAAAAACGCAGGCTTAACCGCGCCGGATGCCTGCGTATAAAAATTGATGACGAACAGCAACGCGCCCAGAAAGGCTATATCCAGCAAGGCTATCAGCACATCAAAAAAAATGAGCTTTAGTAGCTTGCCTTTTTCCTGCGGGGCGAGGATCAAGAAAATGCTTTTAAAAATGTGTTTCAAAACGGCTGCCGTATTTACTACCAACTACGCGCTATACTTATTGATGGTTGCCTGTATCCCATCCCGTTAAACAAAAAAATCCCCCTTTGCAGGAGGATTGTACCGTTATTAGCTTAATTACTTTGTGATGAGGTTGTACAATTCATCCAGTTTCGGGGTAAGCACAATTTCGATGCGGCGGTTTTTGGAGAGGGCCTCTGGCGCCGTTCCAGGGTCGATAGGCTGGAACTCGCCTTTACCTGTCGCGGTAAGCCTTTTGGGGTCTATCATTTCCACCTCCGTTAGGTAACGTGTTACCGAGGTAGAACGCAGCACGCTCAAATCCCAGTTATCCTTTATCTGGCCCAGGTTCTTCACCTTTTTGTTATCGGTATGCCCTTCTACAGCAATGTTAATGTCGGGCTCCTTATTCAATACTGCGGCTAATGATTTTAAGGCTTGTTTACCCTTATCATCAATAACGATACTGCCCGAAGGGAACAGCAACTTATCCGTTAAGGATACATACACCTTGCCATTGCGTATATCTACGCTCAGCCCGCTTTGCTGGAAGCCCAGCAGGGCCTTTTGAAGCTTATCCTTCAATGCGTTTGTTGCCTCATCGCGCTTGCGCAAAATTTCTTCCACTTCTTTAAGGCGTGCCTCGCGTTTTTGCAGGTCGGATGATAGTTCGCTTACTTTGGTAGAGCTGGCGTTGTAGTTTTTATCTAAACTATTATATTTTTTATCCAACTCGTTGTAACTACCATTAAGCTTTGCTATCTCGGCGTGCAGACGGGCCGTATCTGCCATCAGTTGGGCTTTCTCGGCCTCGAGCGTAGTGGTACGCGTGGATAACGAATCGCGCTGTGCGAGCAATGCCTTGTACTTTTTGGGCGATAATACCACGCACGAATGCAAGGCCATCATCAGTGTAGCGGCTAATAAAAGGTGTTTGATTTTCATGATACTTGTTGTTTGGGTTAACCGATGGCGTTTTTCAGGAAAACATTCAACGGGTATATTTTGCCGCACAGAGCGGCTATGTCGTCGGCTGCTTTTGGGCTTTGTACTTCCTTATCAGTAAACTGGTGAAACACAATAAAGCTTTTCAATTTCAGTAGCTCGATGTTTTCGTTATCTGCGCTATAATCACGTGGAACAGTTTTTAGCTGCTCTTGTTTGCGGAACTCGCCAAACAGTTTTACAAAACCGGGGTCGTCAACAATTTTTTTCAGGTCGGCAGCATTGTAATCTATTTCCTGGCGAATGGCCTTCAGGTGTTCCGCTTCCGGCATCCAGTACCCTCCGGCTATAAACGATTTCCCGGGCTGTATCTGCAGGTAATATTCCACGCCGCCCAATTTTAGGCCATGCGATGGTATGCTTACGCCGAAATTATTTTTATAGGGGGTTTTATTTTTGCTGAAGCGGATGTCGCGGTAAATGCGCATCACGCTTTTTTTGGGGTCCAGGTCGGCATTAACGCCGGGGTCTATCTGGTGTACTTTGCTAATGAGGCTTGTAGTAAGCTCGATAAGGTTTTCGCGTGCCTTATCGTGCCAGTCTTTATTTACCTGGAACCACTCGCGGTTATTGTTCTCTGCAAGCTCCTTGAGGAACTGGAGCGTTTGTGCCTGGATCATGCCCTGAAAATTAATTTTTACTGAACAACGGCAAAAGTGCCGTACAGTTTAATTTAAGTTCAGCTTTTCGTTGTGCAAATCAAGGGCGACATTCTTACGGCGGTATTTTTTATACCAGATGTACCCGGCTACCGCTACAGCCAAATATGGGGCCGCTAACAAATACATAATACCGGCATTAAGCCCGGCAGTGGCGTGGTTGCCGCTTTTTGAGTTAGATTCTACCGTAGCAGTACACATGGCGCATTGCGCTTTTGCCGGCAATACACCAAAAACCATTAAACCGAATGCAATTGCGAGGGATAAATAAACGAGCTTTTTCATGCTTTTCAAACTGTTAAAAATGGTAGTAAGGTTTAATCATCAAATATACAACAACGCCTGATACTGTAACGAATAACCATATAGGAAACGCCCATCTCACCAATTTCTTATGTTTTTCTACCTGCATTTGCAAACCCTGGTAGAAACTTAACAGGATAAGCGGCAATACGCCGGCGGCCAATACAATATGCGGGATAAGGATGGACAGGTATAAGGTACGCATACCGCCAACAGCAGTTTTTTCCTCCGGGGATAAAATACCGTCTCCGTTTGCATCGCCGTAAAAAGTATCATTACGCATTAAATAATGAAACAGGATGTACGATACCAAAAAAATGGAGGACAGGCAAAAGGTTAATATGTTAAGCCTTTTATGCACTGTGATATTCCCCTGCTTAATAAAATACAAGGATATTAACAGCAGTATACTACAGGTGCCGTTTAAAAATGCATTGAGCAAAGGCAGGTATGGGGTAAATGATGGCGCAACCGCCGGGCCGGGTATTAAATGGCGGTTTAATATAATTACAACGGCTATTACAAAAACGGTAACGCCTGCAACGAAACGGAATATGAATTTATCTGTCATTTTCTTTTTTTAAGCATCGGGAACCAACCAGGGACTACGCAACTGTACGAAATTTATTTTACGTACAGGTTCGTACAGCGGCCGTACAGTTTCGTACAATCTCGTACACTTTCGTACAGCTTCGTACACTTTCGCACAGTTTCGTACAGCAAAATGGCTAAAAACGGGCATTTGCAAAAATCTGCGTTTTTCTGTGTTTTTCTGTGTTTTTTTCGACTTGATTGCTTGCCTATCAGTATTAATAAAGTGCTTTATCCACTTTACGCAATTCTTCTGATATCAACACCTTTATCTCGTCGTTCAGTTTCATCACATCAGCGCGCGAGCTGCCCGAATAGTAACCCCTGATGCGCTTTTCGGCATCAACCAGTATCAGCTTGTCATCTACTACAAAGTTACCTTCACCGGCTTTGGCTGCGTTCACCAGCATGCCATTGTGTGCCAGGTTGTATATCGTGGTAGTATCTCCGGTTAAAAAAAGCCACTTGTTACTTGGCTTGAATTGAGCAGCGTATTTTTTTAAAACGGGCTGGGTATCAAATTCCGGGTCTACTGTGATGGATGCAAATTGCACCATTTTGTTTTTGCGGTAGTTTATATCCAGGCTATCCATAAAACCGTTTACTGTATTACAAACGGATGGGCAACGGGTGTAAAAAAAAGCTGCAACAAATATTTTTTTATCGAATGTTTTAAACGACACCGGATTGCCATTCTGATCGGTGAGCTTAAAGGTATCCAGCTTGTGGTAAATAGTATCGGGGATAAACTTACCGTGAAACTTATGGCCGGTTTTAGCTACGGTTTTGCTGCCGTAAAAAGGGAGTGGCTTGTATCTATTTTTTCCTTTCGCGGTTAGCAAATAATATAAAAATCCCGGTAATGCTAATATCATTACCAGGATCACTATCTTTTTAAGAATGCGCATTACAGCTTTGGACGCAAGTCTACCCAGTAGTGGCTTTCGTTAGCAAGTACCAGTATTAACCCTATAATAAAAAGGATAGGCACTATAATAGCCAGGGCTAACCCGATTTTCTCGAACTTAAGGTGCATAAAATATGCAACAATATAAAAGGCCTTAAGTAAGGTTAGTACAATATATATTGGGTTTGCCCAGTGAATAGGAATTTTGCCGGTGGGAACTAACCATAGGGCTATGATAAACTCAATTACCGTAATACCCAATAGTACCATAAATATCTGGACTATCTTTTTCTTGGTCATTCCTTCGTGCTCGCCGTGCTCTGCGTGAGCGCCTGTTGTTTCTGATGACATATATTTGATCAGTTAAATTTTTATACTAAATAGAAGAAGGTAAATACAAACACCCATACAAGGTCTACAAAGTGCCAGTAAAGGCCTACTTTTTCAACCATTAAATAGCTGCCGCGTTTGGCATAAGTACCAGCCAGTACGTTTATAGTAATAATGATATTGATAACAACACCGCTAAATACGTGGAAACCATGGAAGCCTGTGATGGTGAAAAACAAGTTTGCAAATTGCTGCGCATAAGTGCCATAAGTAGCTTCGGTGCCGCCTTTAAACAGCGTTTTCAATTCTTCGGCATTAGGGATGCTTCCCCACCAAAAACCTTCATGGTGCAAGTGTGTCCACTCTAAGGCCTGGCAACCTAAAAAGGTAAAACCGCCAATGATGGTTGCTACCATCCACCAAAGTACTTCTTTTTTTGCCATACGATGGCCCGCCTCAACAGCCAGTACCATAGTTACCGAGCTAAGGATAAGAATAAATGTCATTAACCCCACAAATACAAGTGGTGCGCCGTGTTCTATACTTGTTAAGGGTACCGATTGGAAAACCAGATCGGGGGCTGGCCAGCTTGCAGCACTAAAACGCAAAGCGCCGTAAGAAATTAATAAGGATGAAAAAGTAAAGGCATCCGACAAGAGGAAAAACCACATCATCATTTTACCATACTCCACATCGAACGGTGATTTACCGCCCGCCCATGGCGTGGTTTTTACTTCATCAATAGGTGATACTTGTGCACTCATGTGTTTGTTAATATTGGTTCAAAAGTAAAAAAACATACAGATAAATCCATATAATATCGACAAAATGC